>CBDHCQ010000012.1:0-5183 GCA_965261255.1 Rhodothermales bacterium | reverse complement strand
AGCATGATTAGTGGCAACATCCCTGGCCATCACAAAGCAATGCTTGAGGGCGGGCGAATCTGCATCACGTTTCAGGCCACCCTGGCACAACGTGAACGTTGGCATCGTCAAGCCATGGCAGAAGAGTGTGGAACGCTGGAGCGTTGGATTGAGGAAACGCTTGACAACTACACCACAGACCTGGACACAGAACGGGAGGCCATCCAACATGAAGATGACTGATCCGGCGGACCTTGTTGTGACGGTTGCCGGTAGCTTCATTGCCGGGTTCCTACTGGCCCTGGCGATCTGTCATGAACCTGCCAAAGCCTCTGATGATGGCCATCGAACGCCGGTAACGGAAGACGCGCCGTTGCCCCCTACAGAAGGCTGCAACCCGTACATCGTGATCCACCCGCCTGACCTACCCCCAGATGCGTCCAACATGAACGGAGTAACTCTTACCCTGAACATCGGGGACGTGTGTGGCCATTGGCAAGCCAAGCCACAGATTGTCCCCTCCCTTCCTCTTCCCAAAGCATGAACCCTGAACCCAAACTGCCTGACCTGCCTAAGCCTGCCAATGGCAACGGCGCTCGAATGAAGACCGACCTTGAGGTGACGGGGAAGTACCTGCTCACTGTTGTGGACGATTCCAACGAACGATGGTCACGGCCCGAATGGACCGCCTACTTGGTAACCAAAGCGGCCTGCCTATTCCTGGTTTGTGGCGGCGTCTGGTTATGGTTCAAGCCTGACCTACCGGAACCTGCATCCGTCCTGGCAAGCAGTCTGTCCATGGCCGCCGGGTTCAAGCTGATTGAGACCGCCTCCCATGCTTCCAACAAGCGACCCAATGGGGGCAACGGCAAGTGACGCAATCGGGTATCTCCCTACGGTATGACGACACAGTAGAGCTGTTCATTGCCCGCCGTGTGAGGGACGGCGCATCCGCACGCACAGCCGTCAGGGAAGCCCGTGAACGTGGTTTCAGAGTTGGCAATGACCGCGCCAGGGCCATTGCCAACCTGGCCCGTAACAAGCAACTGACCGCTGCTCAACGCAGGGCCGTAGCACCAAGCTCAGCACGTAAAGTCAGGGTAAAGCTAAGCGAGTTGCAGGGAGGCGGTCGCATTGGGGCCAACGTTGCCTACACCGCCGTCTACACGTACGCAGCACGCTTCCGACGTGGGGGCCAGGTTGTCAGCCGTGGGGAAACCGTGATCAAGGGACAGACCTTTGTGGCAACCACGCAGGGGTCCCTACAGCGTGCAGCCGCTGCACGTGTGGCCAGAGATGAAGGCCTGGATAGGGCCATCCGTCTTGTGGAGCAACAGCAGGGAGCGGATTTTGTGGCGTCAGCACTGGAGATTGAAACGACCGGGGTGGCCACTGAAGTGACTGGAGTAGCCATTGCAGCCCGCTAAGAGCCGGTCCCTACGGCAATCCGTGATGCCGGATACCATTGCACCATGGGTCGTGCTTGTGGACACGGAAACCGTCACTGTGGACAGTGAGTCAGGCCGCCAGGCATTGCTATTGGGTCGCTATGAGGTATGGAGAGTCAATCAGCAAACCGGCATTCCGTCAGCAGCAAAACGGATCAAGGCTATGCAGCAACAGCCGTTTATGAGAGGCCTGTTCTTCCATGAAGACGATCTTTACATATTGTTAAGATCTTTGGGGCAGGCCAGGTGCGTTGCCCATAACTGGCAGTTTGATGCCAGTGTGATTCGCCTGGGCAGCAGCGTTACAAGACGTAAATTCGGCTATAGTATAGATATGGAAAATAATACGTCGTTTCCTATAGACAAAGGGTATGCACCATTCAATGTGCAGATAACATGGGGCGGTGAAAGCTATACACAATTCCTTGATAATACCAACTTTCATAAAACATCTTTGGCCAAGCTAGGCGAGTCATTCGGTATAGCAAAACTGCCCATGCCAGACTTGACGCCTGACCTGCTGAATATCGCCAAAGCACTACCCCAGGATACAAAGAATTGGCTATGCAATATGGATTCACAAGCGCTAGGCCACGTGGAATTGGAACAGCCTTACAATAGATTAGCTGAAGTGATTAAGTACTGCACCCGTGACGTAGAAGTGCTTAGGGAAGCCTGGTTTAGCCTGTTCAGATTTTCATGGGAACTAGCCAAAGTGACGCCATCGTTCACCGTAGCCAGTATGAGCAAAAGAGTCTTTCAGCGCCGCTGGTTGCCCGCGTTCCACAAGCAATCCGGGGAGCGGTTCATAGGTAGTCTGGAGTACCCTGCTGTTGCCCACGCTGAAGAGTGTGCATTCCATGGCGGCAGAACTGACGTGCTTTGGAATGGCAAGCCTAAGACGGAATCAGGCGTTGTTAATAAGTATGACGTGAATTCCATGTATCCGTCCGTCATGCGGGCAAGGATGCCGGTTCAGTTCATTGGAGTAGTGAACCCTGTTCATGCGCTGAATGCCATGGAGGTTCACCGCGATGGCTCCACTGGGGAAGCTATTTACCTTTGCGACGTGACGGTAAAGATACCTACCAAAGGCCTGGGGTTCATTGGATGGGAAGGCGTCAAGGTGCAGGGCAAGGGACTCTGCTTCCCTGCCGGTGAATTCAGGGTTTGGGCATGGCAACCCATGGTGGCCATTGCCCGTGAACAGGGATGGATTGTGGAGATTCATTCGGCACTGAAGTACCGTGCTAGGAGCATTTTCAAGACTTTTGTGGAGGAAATCTACGCGCTAAGGAAAGAGGCCAAAGCTAATAATGACGGTCCTAAAGCACTACTCTTAAAGTACGTCATGAATAGTCTTTATGGAAAATTCGGCCAAAGGAAGTTTGGGCAGTGGGTAAAGCTAAACCCGGCTTGTGATGACTACCGAATACAGAAGTTTTCTAGGGATTCGTTTGGGGATGGGTTCTGCCGTTGGAAAGCGTTTCCGGAAGGAAACCCGCAGTTACTACAGATGGACTACCTGGAGACGGAAGAGGGGATCTACAGATATGAACCAGCAGAAGAGGGCATGGGAATCAACAGCATATGTGCAATCGCTGGTTACATCACTGCAATGGCCAGGGCCAAGTTATGGGATGCCATGGCTTACATCATAACGACTGGCCATACTGTCTATATGACTGACACCGATTCTCTGGTAACCGATGGTACGCTTCCTGAATCATGGGTCAGCAATGAACTAGGCGATTGGGCACTTGAAGAAACGTCACCAGCGCATGAGTGCTCATTTCATGCACCTAAGCACTACACATTCGGAAACCTGGCCAAGATCAAAGGGATTCGCCAGGCTATGCCAGGCGTCAATGAGTACGATCAAGTCCAGTTCAGCAGGTGGCAGACTGACCTATTGAGCACTGATCCAAAGCGCCGTGACCGAATTGAGATAGGGGCATTCGTCAAGAGCATCCACAAGGTGGTCACTGGAGACAACAGGAAGCGCCGGGTCCTAGGTGACAACAGGCCGTCCTATCCGCTAGTATTCCCATTGAAGTAGCTTCACCCATGAGCGTCTTTCCCCAGAACCAGCCTGCAACCGCTCCCTATGGTGCCCAGCAGCAGCCACAAGCGCCGGTGGCCACGCCCGCGCCGTCAGCACCTGGCATGGTGCAATCGCCTTACCAGCAGCCTGTTAGCTACCCCGTGGCTAATCAGGCTCCACAAGCGCCTACCCCTGTTCAGCAAACCGTACCGGCGGCCCCCGCCTATGGACAACCTTTCCTCCCGTTCCCGCCTCAAACAGCCCCCACGCCTGCTGCACCCGTACAACAGCCCCAGGTTCAGGGAGCTAATCCGCCGCAATCTGCCCAGCCTGCCCAGGCCCCTGGAACAGCGTCTGTTCCCGCTCCTACGGCCTCACCAGCACAACCCGCGCCGGTGGGGAATCAGCCCGCACCGACCCCTTTGGGCACGCCAACAACGACCTTCCAGGGTCCCTTGACGGAAGCCAACTTGCTTGACAAAAGCCCTGAATGGATGGCTGACAACTGGAAACAGGTAGAGCCTCTGCTACGCTAACCACTGATTCAATCCTCCCATGACCCTTAACAACAACACTGTTGTTCCCCGGGTGATCGCAGCACAATTGCTGATTGCCTACAGGCAACGCCGCGTCTATGGTGCCCGCGTCAACAACACCTGGCGCAATGCGCTCAATGGTGGCGGTGATACGGTGATCATCAACCGGCCCCTGGCAGGCTCGGTTGCCAACTACACCCGCACTACCAACGTCACGTATCCTGCCGTAGACGTGAATGATGAAGGCTTGACGCTGCAACTCGGAGGCCATGACGGCATTGGTCTTGGCGGCGTCGTTAAGTACTGGAGCATCAAGTTTGATGACCTGGACCGCGCTTTGTCTTCCATTAACATCCTGAACTCTGCCATTGTGGAGTACGGGGAGGCCCTGGCTAACCAGGTGGATGCAGACGTGCGAGCCGCCATGGTGAGTACTACGGTTGCCAATCGACAGACCTTGCCCCTGGCCAGGATTGACCTTGACACCATTGCCAGTGCTGATGATGCCCTGGATCGGTTCGGGTTCGAGGTGATCCACAAGGCCCTTGACTGGAAACGGGTTCCCCGTGAAGGTCGTTGGCTGATCGTTGGCCCTGCGTTTGTGGAGGCCCTGCAGAAGTCTGTTCTGGCTAACGAGACGCTCTTGAGCACGCCACAACAATCGGCCCTGGGCAATGGCCGCGTTGGCACCCTGGCGGGGTTCACCATCTACGTAGCTGATCCCAAAGATAGCACCTATGAGGCCGCCGTTACCAGCGGCGCTCAAGCCAGCCAACACAAGAAACGGTATGTGGAAACCGTTGTGGCAGGCGTAGACTCTGCAACGGCGTTCATTGACCGCATCCGCAGAACCGAGCGCCTGCGCTTGGAAAATACGTTTGCTGACGCTGTGCGTGGACTCTATGAGTACAACGCTAAACTGCTTCAGCCTGAACGCCTGCTGACCCGTCAATACGGCATGGAAGGTGCCAACGTGACGCAGCTTAGCTTGCCCGCCGCGATTAGCTGATCATGGCTAATCGATGGCCTCATACGATCCTGATTGCCGATTTAGGCAATCGGATCTTCACACAAGCGGTATCGGCAACCGCCGCCGGTTCACTGCCAGTGCCAGCTTTTGAGTTGGCCTGCGCAGTGTCTACGCTTAGCGACGATTCCAATCAGTTAAGTTATGAT
>CBDHCQ010000011.1:0-12825 GCA_965261255.1 Rhodothermales bacterium | reverse complement strand
AAGGATTGTTACAATAGCTGAGCTATACCTTGACAGTGAGGGGGCAGCCATGGTAGGGACTGCCCGCGCGTAGGCTACAAAAGATAAGCATAATTACCTATTGTCAAGAGGTTGTGCATGGTCCATAGTGGAGTCATGGGGCAAGACCGCTCCGCAATCGAGGCAATCAATGCCAATCAACACTCAGGTTCGCACCGTCAGCCCACTTTTGACAAAGGAGCAAAAGGTTAGAAACCTTCAGTATGCGCTAGCCAGGCCTTATCTGCCTGACCGCACGTACTGGCGCCTACGTCTTCAATTAGAAGAACTAGGAGGTGCCTTGTGATGCATCCAACCGACAGTGCTCTACAGCATCAGTTAGAGGCTACAGAGCGCATTCTTGATCATCCTACCCTATCAGCAACCACACGTGCTTACTTGGAGGAGCAAGCACGTAAATACCGGAGCAAACTTAATGGCAAGGCTTAAGCGTGATCCAAACAAGCGTAGGATTCCTGTTAGCTCTTGTGTTACCCATTGGGTTTCACAAGACTTAGAGGAAACCTGCTGCTACCATAACATCAGCATTAGCGAGCTAATTAGCCGCGTCTTATCTAAGGCTTGTTATGACTCATTCCCTACGGATAGGGCGGAGTTTGATAAACTCTATCCCTATCATTATGAACTCTCGGAGGTATCATGAGCGACAAAGGCTTTGAATTAACAGACAAACTCTGTTTAAGTGCCATTGCCATTGCTTCAATGGCTCACTTTATCTACAATTATGCTGGTAAAGTGAATGATGCTGAAGTTCAAAGTTCTGAACGGAAGCTCATTGATAGCATTCGCCTTCACATTGATGATTGCAATGAACTCATTGCATTGCACTCTTGAACACTCCCCACTACGCTTCTTCACTAGAGCACCCCTCAATCATGCAAACTCCTCATCAGGCCGCTGTCATGCATCCAACGGCACAACAGCCCGTCAGTACCACACAACAGGTTGCCCCGCCACCTGCCTTCCAAGGTAAGATGGCCCTGTTCCCTAATCTCAAGCCTGGGGCAAAGTCAGCCTACAGCGGTCGTTTGAGCCTCCCTGCGCAGCAGTTACCGCGCATCCTGCACTACCTGCAAACCACGCCTCCCAATGAGCGAGGCGATATTGAATTCTGGCTGACAGGGTTCGATAACGTCAGCAGGACTGGTCAGCAGTACATAGGCGGCTACGTTGCCCCACAACAGGCCAATCAGGGCCTTGCCGTGCAGCACGCTAACCAGCAGTTGCAGGCTTCCCCTGCCGTGCAACAGCAGTTGCAGCAACCGGCGCCACCTGTGCAGCCAACGGCATGGGTTGCACCTACGCCTACGCCCATGCAGGGCAACCCGCCGTTCTGACGGGGGAAAGGCCCTGGCTTCAGCCAGGGCCAGGACGCTTTCACCTATCACACTCTAGCACCATGCCAAAGCCTTTGAATGACCGTGACCGCCAATTCCTGGCCATGGTCAATGACTACCTGCAACGCAATGACCTGAACGGGATCAAGGCTGATCCTGTAGACGGTTACCAGCTTGTGATCACTTACCGCCGCGTCAAACCAGCATTGAGGAAACCAGCATGAATGGTAGAAACGACTGCGTGATTCAGCATCGGGAAGATCTTGAAGTAGATCAACTTCTTGAATCAGCAATGTATGTTATGGCTAAAATGAATCTCGCTGAAGTGTCAACAATGTTTGATAATCAGCGCATCACTATCACTCTTAAGGAGGAAGTTCAATGATTAGCGGCAACATTCCTGGCCATCACAAAGCCATGCTTGAGGGCGGACGAATCTGCATCACGTTTCAGGCCACCCTTGCGCAACGTGAGCGTTGGCATCGTCAAGCCATGGCAGAAGAGTGTGGAACCCTTGAACGTTGGATCGAGGAGACCCTGGACAACTACACAACAGACCTGGACACAGAACGGGAGGCCATCCAGAGTGAAGAACCATGACGTAGTGGTAGGCGTCATGATCGGATTCTGTGGAGGATGGCTTCTTGCCATCCTTACGGTCTGTCAGCCCGCCAGGGCCTCTGATAACGGCCATCGAACGCCGGTGACGGAAGACGCACCGCTGCCCCCTACAGAAGGCTGCAACCCGTACATCGTGATCCACCCGCCTGACCTACCCCCTGATGCGTCCAACATGAACGGGGTGAGCCTTACCCTGAACATCGGTGACGTGTGCGGCCATTGGCAAGCCAGGCCACAGATTGTCCCATCCCTTCCCCTTCCCAAAGTATGACTGATCCACAACTGCCTGACCTGCCTAAGCCTGCCAACGGCAATGGCGCCCGAATGAAGACCGACCTGGAAGTGACCGGCAAGTACCTGCTCACTGTTGTGGACGATTCCAACGAGCGATGGTCGCGACCAGAATGGACCGCCTACCTGGTGACCAAAGCGGCTTGCCTGTTCCTGGTTTGCGGCGGCGTCTGGCTCTGGTTCAAGCCTGACCTACCGGAGCCTGCTTCCGTCCTGGCAAGCAGCCTCTCCATGGCCGCCGGGTTCAAGCTGATTGAGACCGCCTCCCATGCTTCCAACAAGCGACCCAATGGAGGCAACGGGAAGTGACGCAATCGGGTATCTCTCTACGGTTTGACGACACAGTAGAGCTGTTCATTGCCCGCCGTGTGAGGGACGGCGCATCCGCACGCACAGCCGTCAGGGAGGCCCGTGAACGCGGCTTCAGAGTTGGCAATGACCGCGCTAGGGCCATTGCCAACCTGGCCCGTAACAGAACTTTGACCGCCGCTCAGCGGAGGGCTGTAGCACCGAGTTCAGCACGCCAGGTGAGGGTAAAGCTAAGTGAGTTGCAGGGAGGCGGCCGCATTGGGGCCAATGTTGCCTACACTGCCGTCTACACGTACGCAGCACGCTTCCGACGTGGGGGCCAGGTTGTCAGCCGTGGGGAAACCGTGATCAAGGGACAAACCTTTGTAGCGTCCACACAAGGGAGCCTTCAGCGTGCAGGCGCGGCAAGGGTGGCCAGAGATGAAGGCCTGGATAGGGCCATCCGTCTTGTGGAGCAACAGCAGGGAGCGGATTTTGTGGCGTCAGCACTGGAGATTGAAACGACCGGGGTGGCCACTGAAGTGACTGGAGTAGCCATTGCAGCCCGCTAAGAGCCGGTCCCTACGGCAATCCGTGATGCCGGATACCATTGCACCATGGGTCGTGCTTGTGGACACGGAAACCGTCACTGTGGACAGTGAGTCAGGCCGCCAGGCATTGCTATTGGGTCGCTATGAGGTATGGAGAGTCAATCAGCAAACCGGCATTCCGTCAGCAGCAAAACGGATCAAGGCTATGCAGCAACAGCCGTTTATGAGAGGCCTGTTCTTCCATGAAGACGATCTTTACATATTGTTAAGATCTTTGGGGCAGGCCAGGTGCGTTGCCCACAACTGGCAGTTTGACGCCAGTGTGATTCGCCTGGGCAGTAGTGTTACAAGACGTAAATTCGGCTATAGTATAGATATGGAAAATAATACGTCGTTTCCTATAGACAAAGGGTATGCACCATTCAATGTGCAGATAACATGGGGCGGTGAAAGCTATACACAATTCCTTGATAATACCAACTTTCATAAAACATCTTTGGCCAAGCTAGGCGAGTCATTCGGTATAGCAAAACTGCCCATGCCAGACTTGACGCCTGACCTGCTGAATATCGCCAAAGCACTACCCCAGGATACAAAGAATTGGCTATGCAATATGGATTCACAAGCGCTAGGCCACGTGGAATTGGAACAGCCTTACAATAGATTAGCTGAAGTGATTAAGTACTGCACCCGTGACGTAGAAGTGCTTAGGGAAGCCTGGTTTAGCCTGTTCAGATTTTCATGGGAACTAGCCAACGTGACGCCATCGTTCACCGTAGCCAGTATGAGCAAAAGAGTCTTTCAGCGCCGCTGGTTGCCCGCGTTCCACAAGCAATCCGGGGAGCGGTTCATAGGTAGTCTGGAGTACCCTGCTGTTGCCCACGCTGAAGAGTGTGCATTCCATGGCGGCAGAACTGACGTGCTTTGGAATGGCAAGCCTAAGACGGAATCAGGCGTTGTTAATAAGTATGACGTGAATTCCATGTATCCGTCCGTCATGCGGGCAAGGATGCCGGTTCAGTTCATTGGAGTAGTGAACCCTGTTCATGCGCTGAATGCCATGGAGGTTCACCGCGATGGCTCCACTGGGGAAGCTATTTACCTTTGCGACATGACGGTAAAGATACCTACCAAAGGCCTGGGGTTTATTGGATGGGAGGGTGTCAAGGTACCGGGCAAGGGTTTGTGCTTCCCTGCCGGTGAGTTCAGGGTTTGGGCATGGCAACCCATGGCGGCCATTGCTCGTGAACAGGGATGGATTGTGGAGATTCATTCAGCGCTGAAGTACCGTGCTAGGAGCATTTTCAAGACTTTTGTGGAGGAAATCTACGCGCTAAGGAAAGAGGCCAAAGCTAATAATGACGGTCCTAAAGCACTACTCTTAAAGTACGTCATGAACAGTCTTTATGGGAAATTCGGCCAAAGGAAGTTTGGGCAGTGGGTAAAGCTAAACCCGGCTTGTGATGACTACCGAATACAGAAGTTTTCTAGGGATTCGTTTGGGGATGGGTTCTGCCGTTGGAAAGCGTTTCCGGAAGGAAACCCGCAGTTACTACAGATGGACTACCTTGAAACAGAAGATGGTATTTATAGATATGAACCGGCAGAGGAGGGCATGGGAATCAACAGCATATGCGCAATCGCTGGTTACATCACTGCAATGGCCAGGGCCAAGTTATGGGATGCCATGGCTTACATTATAACGACTGGCCATACTGTCTACATGACCGACACCGATTCTCTGGTGACCGATGGTACACTTCCTGATTCATGGGTCAGCAATGAACTAGGTGACTGGACGCTTGAAGAAACTTCACCGGCGCATGAGTGCTCATTCCATGCGCCTAAGCACTACACATTCGGAAACCTGGCTAAGATCAAAGGGGTTCGCCAGGCTAAGCCAGGTATCAATGAGTATGATCAAGTCCAATTCGATAAATGGCAAACCAACCTGCTTAGCACTGATCCCAAACGTCGTGACCGAATCGAGATAGGCGCTTTTATCGAGAGCGTTCACAAGGTCGTGACTGGAGACAATCGGAAGCGCAGGGTGCTAGGTGACAACAGGCCGTCATATCCGCTAGTATTCCCATTGAAGTAGCTTCACCCATGAGCGTCTTTCCCCAGAACCAGCCTGCAACCGCTCCCTATGGTGCCCAGCAGCAGCCACAAGCGCCGGTGGCCACGCCCGCGCCGTCAGTGCCTGGCATGGCGCAATCGCCTTACCAGCAGCCTGTTAGCTACCCCGTGGCTAATCAGGCTCCACAAGCGCCTACCCCTGTTCAGCAAACCGTACCGGCGGCCCCCGCCTATGGACAACCTTTCCTCCCGTTCCCGCCTCAAACAGCCCCCACGCCTGCTGCACCCGTACAACAGCCCCAGGTTCAGGGAGCTAATCCGCCGCAACCTGCCCAGCCTACCCCGGCCCCTGGAGCAGCGCCTGTTCCCGCTCCTACGGCCCCACCAGCACAACCCGCGCCTATGGGGAATCAGCCCGCACCGACCCCTTTGGGGACGCCAACAACGACCTTCCAAGGTCCCTTGACGGAAGCCAATCTGCTTGACAAAAGCCCTGAATGGATGGCTGACAACTGGAAACAGGTAGAGCCTCTGCTACGCTAATCACTGATTTTTCCTTCCCATGACCCTTAACAACAACACTGTTGTGCCGCGGGTGATCGCAGCGCAACTGCTGATTGCCTACAGGCAACGCCGCGTCTATGGCGCCCGCGTCAACAACACCTGGCGTAATGCGCTCAATGGTGGCGGTGACACCGTGATCATTAACCGGCCCCTAGCAGGCTCGGTTGCCAACTACACCCGCACCACCAACGTCCAGTACCCTGCTGTAGACGTGAATGACGAAGGCTTGACGCTACAACTCGGAGGCCATGACGGCATCGGAGCGGGTGGCGTCGTCAAGTATTGGAGCATCAAGTTTGACGATCTTGACCGCGCCCTGTCTTCCATTAACATCCTGAACTCTGCCATTGTGGAGTACGGGGAGGCACTGGCCAACCAGGTGGACGCTGACGTGCGAGCCGCCATGGTGAGCACTACGGTTGCCAACCGGCAGACCTTGCCCCTGGCCAGAATTGACCTTGACACCATCGCCAGTGCTGATGACGCCTTGGATCGGTTTGGCTTTGAGTTGATCCATAAGGCCTTGGATTGGAAGCGGGTACCCCGTGATGGTCGTTGGCTGATCGTTGGCCCTGCGTTTGTGGAGGCTCTGCAAAAGTCTGTGTTGTCCAACGAGACGCTCTTGAGCACGCCACAACAATCGGCCCTTGCCAATGGCCGTGTTGGTTCCCTGGCAGGCTTTACTATCTACGTAGGCGATCCTGCAAACAGTGCCTACGAGGCCGCCGTAACCAGCGGCGCTCAAGCCAGTCAGCACAAGAAACGGTATGTGGAAACCGTTGTGGCAGGCGTAGACTCTGCAACAGCGTTCATTGACCGCATCCGTAGAACCGAGCGCCTGCGTTTGGAAAACACGTTTGCTGACGCCGTGCGTGGACTCTACGAGTACAACGCCAAACTGCTTCAGCCTGAACGTCTGCTGACCCGTCAGTACGGGATGGAAGGCGCTAACGTGACGCAGCTTAGCTTGCCCGCCGCGGTTACCTGATCATGGCTAATCGATGGCCTCATACGATCCTGGTTGCCGATCTAGGCAACCGGATCTTTACACGAGCGGTATCAGCAACCGCCGCCGGTTCACTGCCAGCGCCAGCTTTTGAGTTGGCCTGCGCAGTGTCCACACTTAGCGACGATTCCAATCAGTTAAGTTACGACGCGCATGGGGGAACATTCCTCTATGCGAATCGTAACATTATTCGGTTTGAGGTTGCAACCAGCCGATCCAACTACGTTGGATTGATCCTAGGTATGAGTCAGCTTAGGCAACAAAACCTGGCCAATGGGTATGTTAGAATTGCTGATAAGATCCCGTTTGTTCTAACTAGCGGACTACCTAATATCATTGGCATTCAGCCAGAGTATCTTTACCTACAGATTCAATCAGACCCACAAGCAGCTAACAATCCGTTTGCTGGTTACAACATAGCTAATCTTTCTCAATCACAACTACTTGATCCTACTTCAGAGATAGAAAATAGGTTAAGCATGACGTTTGAGACAGTTAGAATTAGGCCTGATAGGGTAACCATTAACACAAGAGCATTGCTGACGGAAACATGAACTTAACACCATCCCAAAAAGAAGTAGTCCAGTACGTACGCTCCAAGAATAAGTCTATGGAGCGTGGTTTTGTGTATTGGATGGGTGGCGTCCGTAGCGGCAAAAGCTATGGGTCCTGTATTGCCATGTTGGAGCATCTCTCCAAACGGCAAGATAAGGTCTACATGGTGCTAAGCTACACCGCTAAGCAAGGCCTGACCATCTTTGCCAGTGTGCTTGAATCACTGGCAGAACAGTATGGTTTGAAGGCCAAAGTCAGCCGTGGCATGAGCAACCCTTGCATCCGCTTCAGCAATGGGTGCGAGGTGCTGTTCAAGGGTGCAGACAAAGAGGGTAGGGATAAGGCCATCCAAGGCCTGACGCTTTCCGGTCTGATCGCTGATGAAGTCCCTAACCTGCATCGTCCTACCTTGCATCAAGCAGAGGCCAGGGTAAGCGATCCTGGCGGTTTGAGGATCTACACAAGCAACAAAACCAGCCTCTACCATTGGAGTACAAAGTACTACCATAACCGCCTGAAAGATGGTAGCCTGGATGGTCTGCTGATTGATTCACATGTGCAGGATAACCAGCACGTGGATAAGGCTTATCGGGAAGAACGGGCAAACGAGTACACCGGAGCAACCCTGACGCGGTTCATGGATAACGAATTCGCCATGGACAGGCCTAACATTTACAGGCCCGTCATGGACACAACGCCGCGTGATCCGACCGTCCCTGACATAACCGCCATCTACGGCCATGCGACCGGTTATGAACTGCTTGCCGGTTCATGGGATAGCGGCGTCTTGACCGTCTTCCATGCCGCTTCCCATGGGGCCTACGCTGACCTGGATCAAGCATTGGCACCTAATGCTGTCTACCTAGTGAACAGCAGCCAAACGCTACTGGCGCGGCGTTTAAGGGCCATGGGGAAAGCCGTACGTGGTTACGCTGATGCCTTCCTGACCATCCATATGGAGGTGATCAAGGCCGCCTGCCGTGCAGAGGTGCTTGCCATCCATGAAAGCGCCTCCGGTCTATGGGAGGCCATCCACTGCTACCATGCACCCGGTGAGTATGATTATCCCATCGTCAAGGCCTTTGAGGCCTTATCCCATCCATTGAGGTCCCATGTTTCTTGATCCGTTTCGGGTGCCCTATAGCACCTACTTTGATTGGTACGAGGGCAGGCTTGATTCCCTGTTCCTAGTGCCCCCCAATGCGGTCAATGGCCTGGGATTCCTACGGGATTCCAACGGTCTGCTTGTGAGCACCCGGTTCAACTTCCTGGCAACCCTTAGCCGGTTCTATGCCGCCGCCGTTCTGGCTGACCTACCGGTAGCCGATGCCGATACCTACCGGCTGATCCACCAGGTAACAGAGCACTGGAGCGTGTGCGGGGAATCCCTGCTGTTACAGCAAGGCGGCAGGGTGCGGGCAGTTAGGCCTGACTTTGTTTGGCCGATCCGCTCTGAATTCGATAGGGAGACAATCGAGCGGATCTTGATCATCTACCCCCGCCGTGACACACAAGCAGGTGACTGGGCAAACCAGCCAGTATCAAGCACAAGCGCCATGGTGATTGAGTATGAAGTGAACAGCGGTAGGGCATGGCAGGGAGTCCGTGACTACACGCCAGGGAACATTGCTGACGGCCCCCGTGGGCAAGAGATTCAGATTGACAACATGGTCTGGATCAAGTCAGGGGAGCCGCCATATGTGCCAGTGGAAAGCACCATACGGGAAGTCTGCATCCGCCTTAACATTCTACAACTGGCCCTGAACTCCACAAGCATCCCGCTTTTGCAGCTTGATAAGGATGCTCTGGCTGACGGCAAGCTACGGAATCATGAACCCACCCTTGAAACGGTTGCCAACATCACTAGCCAAAGTCCCTTTGGCCTGACGACAAAACCGCCGTTCCAAGGTGAAGAGGGTGCCCGGTACATCGAACGCAATGGGCAAGGTCTAACCGAATCACTGGAGTTCATTAGGCTTCTGCTAGGGCAACTGGGGGTGCTTAGCGGCGTCCCTGACTACGTGTTTGGCGTCCAATTAGGACGCCCCAATGACGAATCGGAACGCGTCCTGTTTGCTGGTCAAGCCCGTGTCAATGCGTTCCAAGGTGCTCTCAAGCAGGGATTGGAACGGGTAGGCATCCGTGTAGACTTCAATTACGATCCCTTCATAACCAGCCAGAAGCGGATTGCCAACATCACTGCCCAGGTGACGGCAGGCTTGATCACTGTGGAGGAAGCTAGGATGGCCCTAGGTTGGCCTCAACAGCCAACGGCAGGCACCCTACAACCATTCACTGATCCCGCTTCCCGTTCCACCAACGCTAACCAATCAAGCACCCTCTGACCATGGCAACCCTCCGACAGATTGAATCCGCTTTCCAGAAAGCAGGCTTTCCCGATGGCCGTCCGACTGCCACAACCAGGCCTGCATCCCTGGACGTGTTCCCTGCCAACAGTCCTGCTGTTGTGGCGCTCTACAGCGATGCAACGATTCGGGAACTGCTGTTGTCCCTGGGGGAAACGCCGGAACAGATTGAGGGCAACGAGGATGCAGGGATTGATGCTCTGGATTTTTTCCTTGCTGCTGAACTACTGGATCTGCTTGCCAACGCTGGTTTGGCTAGGGATGGCCGGGAGCAATCGGTAGAATCCGTCTCTTCAGGCGATTTTGAGTCTCGGTTTATCAGCGGTCCTGAAGCGTTCCAACTGCTACACCGGCAGGCACAAGACCTGCGTTGCCAGGGACGCTCCATTGGCGGGGTGCCTACCCGGATCATTGCCACTGGCGGCGGTCTGGACTTTGGCAAACTCAAGGAGACCTTGAAGCCAGGGCAGGGTACCAGCCTATCAGTGAACGATGCTGACGGCACCATTGCCTACAACGCATTGCCCCAGGGAGGTCGTTGGATCTTTGGTGATGATCTTACGTTCCAACAAACCGACGCCGCTAATGTTGTCAGAAGTTTTGTAACAAACATTCCCTTCAATGCAACAGACCAGGAAAGAAACATCGTCAAGTTAATTCTAACCAATGCGCCACCCAATAGCGAGGAATCGGGTAACTTCCTGAGTATGGACATTAAGCTAGATACGTTAGCACGTCGGAATGACGTGGCTGCTATTAGGGAATTCGAGTCACCTGCGCTGGGTCGTTATAGGATTAACATATGGAAATCGCCAGCAACAGTTGATGGCGAGCAGTTTGTACAGATTAACATTCAGCGTACGCCACAAGAATTGATAGATAACATATGGATCACTGCCTACTATGTATTCACGCCTGATCCTGAATCAGCAGTGACGGGTGACGTGATCATGGGAGGCGGTTCAGGGACCGGAGGCGGCGGGCGCGGTCCTGCCGGTCCACAGGGTCCTACAGGCCCCCAGGGTCCTGCCGGTCCTGCTGGTCCTGCCGGTCCCATGGGTGCAGAAGGCCCTAGGGGTCCTGCCGGGGAATCTGGAGCCAGTCCGGACCCGCAACGGATCACAACTACTCTTAGAGCAGCCAGACAATCTGTTGCACCAGGTGCAGCAGTGCCAGTGAATCTGAACGCCATCACTACTGGGGAATATGCGGCGCATCCTGGTAGGGGTACAGAGGTCCGCTTTAGCAGGGCAGGGACGTTTAGGATTGTTGCCACAGTAGGCGTTGCAGCAGGCGTTACAACAACACTTAGATTCTATCCTGTTTTGACACCAACAGGTACGGGTATTAGAATACTTGATCAAGAATCAACCTATATTAGAACCAATGGGACAAACACTACAACAACGACTATTGCTTGTGACTTCCAGATAACTGGTAGCGGTGAGACGATGGGATTAAGTATAGGAAACGACAACATAGGAGCAACCAATACCATGACGCTGGTAAGCCTGGCCAATGTGTGGCTAATCCCGTTGGTAGGCGCCCGTGGGGCAGAAGGCGCTAGAGGTCCTGCCGGTCCTGCTGGCCCCCAGGGTGCTGATGGTGCAGCGTCCACAGTGCCAGGCCCCGCCGGTGAACGAGGTCCTACAGGCCCCCAGGGACAACAAGGCCCTGCCGGTCCACAAGGCCCCGCCGGTCCACAAGGTCCTGCTGGTTCAGGTGGCGGCGGGGGATCTGACTTGAGTAGTACTGTAGATGTTCAATTCGTAGATAAAGATCCTTCAGCTAATGCTTTTATAGTTAATAAAAACCAACTACCAGATAAAAGATATTTTACGCCTGGCGTAACCATTTACATGTTTGACCCAACAAGCGACTCACAAGGTAGTCCTGGCGTATATTCATTAGAATGGGGACCGTTTATTATTAAGACGGCAGGCCCCATAACCGACCGTATAAACGACCGTACTAGGAGCACTGTTAATGTACCATTAACCACAGAAAACAATGACCCATTGCCATCGTTTACGGACGCAACAATGCGCCTAACATTAAATTATCCTAAGGTAGATCAACTGCCGTTGTTTATATTTAATCCTGATGCAATGTTACCAGAAATACCAGAAGTACCGGACGCACCCGATTTAAGCGGATTCGCCACAAAGCAAGAATTCGTTAGAGAACAGACACGTGTTAATAACGCATTGCGTGGTAAGCTAGACTTTCCTACGCCAGGATTGCAAAGCAGCCTAACTGCACTAGTACCCGTCCCTCCTAGTTCAATAATAGTACCCCAAGTCCTACAGGCTGATAGTGAAAATTCAGCCAGGCATTGGGGGCCATTGCCTGCCAGAGTATCAGGCCAGGGTATTGACTTTACTAGGCGGACTTTGGTTTCCGATTCAGACCTTAATACTATGGCGCTTTATAGTTATGAATCTGCTACTAAGACTCTTACCTTAGGGTTTCCGTCATCTATGGCCAATACATTAAATGATCGTTACTTTATGATTGGGTCATTTATAGCATGGGATGGCGGCTCATTTACCATAACAGGAGTTACAAAACGTAGTAGTTCCGCCCGCATTAGATACATTCTTGTAGGCACCATAAGCGGCACACTACAACCGTTAAACGTAGCACGTCAGCTACGCTTTAGGGTAACCTTACCGGAACCTGATAAGTTACCCCTCTCCATCTTTAGCCCAGATGGTGGCGGTGGTGGTGGTGGCGGCTTAACTGCATTAGCCACTAAGCAAGTGACTGGATTCACTGGTAGCAATCCTACAGCAGAGCAAGACTACATTGAGGATGTAACAGGTAAAGACATAATCATGGTGCAAGCGTTTGCAGGAGGAGGTAACGTGATACTAGAAACCGATTCTAATGATAATAGATACCTAATCAACACAGTACCAACAAACAATGGTATAAGACAAACAGCAGGCACAACAGCATGGCGATTCAGGTTCTTTGTTAATAAGTGGATCATTAGCAGGATTGATGGTACAGCATCATTCTTTGCAGGCTTTAACTATAAGTTAGGAACTAGGCCTTGACCTACGCGCGGGCAGTCCCTACCATGGCTGCCCCCTCACTGTCAAGGTATAGCTCAGCTATTGTAA
>CBDHCQ010000010.1:0-8204 GCA_965261255.1 Rhodothermales bacterium | reverse complement strand
GGCGGCGCGGGGAACCGGCAGGGACCGCCTGCCAGGTAACCACGTGGGCAAGCCTGCCGGGGCAACGGCGCGGCGCGGGCAACCGGCAAGGGATGCCTGCCAGGGATAACCGGCAGGGGCCGCATGGTAGGAGTTGACAAACGTTATTGTATGATCTAAGTTTTTTTGACCGTCATTCCACCATGACTTTTTCCCGTCTTACCTTTCTTGTCAGTGTTTGCTTTTTTCTTGCCTCTTGCGGTGGGGCAGAAAATAATTCTTTTTCCGCTAATGATATGCCTGAACCTCTAAAAACAGGAACCTTAACAGCCACAGGGGAACCGGCAGGGCAACAGGGCCAAGGGGAACCGGCAGGGCAACAGGGCCAAGGGGAACCGGCAGGGCAACAGGGCCAAGGGGAACCGGCAGGGCAACAGGGCCAAGGGGAACCGGCAGGGCAACAGGGCCAGGGGCAACAGGGCCAAGGGGAACCGGCAGGGCAACAGGACCAAGGGCAACAGGGCCAAGGGGAACCAGCAGGGCAACAGGGCCAAGGGGAACCGGCAGGGCAACAGGGCCAAGGGGAACCGGCAGGGCAACAGGGCCAAGGGGAACCGGCAGGGCAACAGGGCCAAGGGGAACCGGCAGGGCAACAGGGCCAAGGGGAACCGGCAGGGCAACAGGGCCAAGGGGAACCGGCAGGGCAACAGGGCCAAGGGGAACCGGCAGGGCAACAGGGCCAAGGGGAACCGGCAGGGCAACAGGGCCAAGGGGAACCGGCAGGGCAACAGGGCCAAGGGGAACCGGCAGGGCAACAGGGCCAAGGGGATCCGGCAGGGCAACAACAAAGCCAACCAGAATCAGAAGAAGAGGAAGAAGAAAATAAAGAAGAAACACCACAACAATTAACAATTATAGAAGAAGTCATTGAGTTTATTCCACCAGAGAAACCTAAACCTACTTATTCTTTATCAACCCATCAAGGTAACGTTGCACGACAACCTGATTGTATGACTGTTTGTCATAGTGTTGGCGATATTCTATCAGGAAATTATATTTTTAGTTATGGGATATGGTTAAGTAACAATCCAGAAGATAATAATCTCTCATTTTTGAGAGATTCTCGGGGAGGACATAGAGAATTATTCTGGTTTATTAAAGATCAAAGTAGTAGCAGATCATTTAATTCTCCTCTAAAAGTTGTTAGGACTGTTACTGAATCAAGCTCTAATTTAAGTTATATTGCAAATAAAAAACATTATTTAGTTAGCGGTGGTTATGAAGAGGGGGATATTTATGACACAGTACTTAATAAGGGAGATATTGATATTAGGTACTATAAGAAAGACGGATTTCATGGTAACTATTTATACGATGGGCAATATGGAAAATTCACGGGAGATGTTGATTTGGTACTTTCATTTGACGATACTGAAGATATTGAAGTAACGGGCACCATTAGCAAAAATGTGGTTATGGGTGGCCATAATTTTAACAATATAGAAATAGATGACTTGGAAATAGATTATGATACGGGATTAGGGACGGGAAGTGTTTTTCTGGGTTACATTGATCCTGACACGAGTTCGGCAAGTTTATCAAGCGGGGTTCCGACTATATCGACAATAGAAGCGGTTTTATCTAATGATAAAACTTTTGATCCTTTATCAACTACTTCTACTACTCAATCCATAAAAGTAATGAGAAAGGAAGAGAAAGCAGATGGATCATTTAAGGATCCGGCGGAAGTAACAGAAAACCTGAGTCTTAAAGATTCATACCACGCGCCTGTCAGGTTAGTGGGGGAAGTTAAGATTTCAGATTTTTCACATACTGATGATACAACATCTACAGCCAGTAAAAATGTATTGTATGGCGTCTTTGTAGGGGAAGCGGGTGGACGCAAACCTAAAAAATAAAGCCATCCGTTCCCGGCAATCCATGACCATGACTGCCAATTTTCCAAACCGCGCCATCTGGACTGGGGATAACCTGGCCATCCTACGGGGGATCAATTCCGAATCCGTCAATCTGATCTACCTTGATCCCCCGTTCAATTCCAACCGCACCTACAGTGCCCCCATAGGCAGCCAGGCGGCAGGGGCCAGTTTCAAGGATGCCTGGATGCTTTCCGACGTGGACGTATGTGAGCATGGGGAACTGGCGGAAAGGAATCCAGGCGCTTATGCCGTCATTGAAGCCGCCAGGCATACCCACGGAAAATCCATGCAATCCTACTTGATTTTCATGGCGGTTCGATTGTTGGAATTGTATCGTATCCTGAAACCTAACGGTTCAATTTATCTTCATTGTGACCCAACGGCTTCCCATTATCTTAAACTATTGATGGATGGTATCTTTAATAAAGGAAACTTCAGGAATGAGATAAGTTGGCAACGTACTACAACCAAGAACGACTATAAACAGGGTGCAAAGAATTGGCCTAGAGTTCGTGACATATTGCTTCACTACTCATATTCAAAGGATACGATATACAATCAGCAATTTAATCCCTATACTGAAGACTATATCAGAAAATTCTATAAATACGTGGAGAAAGAAACGGGCCGTAAATACCAATTAGATAACCTGGCCGCCCCTGGGGCAGGAACAAGGGGTCATCCTCAATATGAGTTAATGGGTATAACAAGATATTGGCGTTACAGTGAAGATAAAATGAAAGGGCTTATTGCGGCAGGACGAATTATTCAAACCCGTCCTGGTACAGTACCAAGATACAAACGTTACCTTAATGAAATGCCAGGTGTTGCCATTAGCGATAATTGGAATGATATTCCTCCAGTACAGGGTACGGGTAAAGAGCGAACAGGTTACCCCACACAAAAGCCGTTGGCCCTGCTGGATCGGATCATTCAGGCTAGCAGCAATCCAGGGGATATGGTGCTGGACCCGTTCTGTGGCTGCGCTACGGCTCTGGTGGCGGCGGAACGATTGGGCCGCCAGTGGGCCGGTATTGACCTATCCCCGTTGGCGGTCAAGCTGGTCAAGAATCGAATCACGGCAGACAATCCATTGTGGAGCGGCCCTGAATTGATGGCAGGCTTGCCCCATCGAACCGACCTGGGGAACCTGCCCAATTATCGAACCCATCGGCACCGGCTCTATGGGGAACAGGAAGGGGTCTGCGCCGGTTGCAAGACTCATTTTCCCTTCCGAGTGATGGACGTGGATCATATCGTATCCCCCGTTCCCGTGGCGGCAGTGACCATCCCGATAACCTGCAACTGTTGTGCAGCGGTTGCAATAGAAGCAAGGGTGCTAGAACCATGGCTGAATGGCTGGCAAGCCATCCATTTTAATCCGGGCGCGGTGAATCATTTTTCTGGCCATCGTCTTTCCCGGACTGCCTGACCTGATGTTTGTTAATAATGGTCCTGACCTGTTGTGTCAAGCCAAGGTGGCGGCTGTTCAGTGAGACGTTCAGTTTGATCATGGTGGTTGACCCATCCGTTTTACCCATGATAGGGCACCCGGCGCCGCGCGGCAACCTGGCAGGCGGCCCCTGCCGTTGCCCCTGGGGATGGCGGCCCTGCCGTTGCCCCTGGGGATGGCGGCCCTGCCGTTGCCCTGGGGATGGCGGCCCTGCCGTGCCGTTGCCCCTGGGGATGGCGGCCCCTGCCGTTGCCCTGGGGATGGCGGCCCCTGCCGTTGCCCCTGGGGATGGCGGCCCCTGCCGTTGCCCCTGGGGATGGCGGCCCCTGCCGTTGCCGTTGCCCTGGGGATGACGGCCCTGCCGTTCCCCTGGGGGATGCCCTGTCGTTCCCCTGGGGGTTGCCCTGCCGTTGCCCCTGGGGATGGGACAACAAACAAACTGGCACAATCTTTTGCCATCGTCTTTCTATAACATGCAACATACAAAGGGAGTTTTCCCGTCAATCCCCTTGCCATGGACGATCAAGCCATCATTCATATGCGCAACGGCCACCGCCCCCAGAAACTGACGTGCGGCACCACCCACCTGACTGCTTTTTCAGTCAGAGAATGGGCCAGGGCCTGGAAACTTTCCGATTCCGAGGCCATGCACATTATTTTGTGTCACGCGGTTGCAGAGGGATTGCCGGATACGCTCCCTGACTTCAGAGCCTATTGAATCCCATGACGCCAGCACGCCCCGCATTCCGTCAAGCGGTTGCCCGCTACACTGCCGGTCCCTTTGTGTCAAGTCCACAACAGCCCATGACCATGACCACACAACAGCCCCCGTCGTTTGACCATGTTCCCGGCCCTGCCCAGGGGCAACCACAAGGGCAAACCGCCTACCAGCCTGCCCAGGGGCAACCACAAGGGCAAACCGCCTACCAGCCTGCCCAGGGGCACCCACAAGAGCAAACCGCCTACCAGCCTGCCCAGGGGCACCCACAAGAGCAAACCGCCTACCAGCCTGCCCAGGGGCACCCACAAGAGCAAACCGCCTACCAGCCTGCCCAGGGGCACCCACAAGGGCAAACCGCCTACCAGCCTGCCCAGGGGCAAACCGCCTACCAGCCTGCCCAGGGGCAACCTGCCGGTTACCAGCCTGGCCAAACGGCAGAACTGGAATGGGAGGGGAAGATGGCCATTTTCAAGGCTGATCCCCAATCCCGTCATGACTACAGCGGCAATCTCCAGATTCCCGCCAGTAGCATCCCGGCCATGGTGGCCTATCTCCAGGAAAGCGCCATGGCCCCTGACGAACGGGGCAACGTCAAGATCCACCTGATCGGGTTCAAGAACGTTTCCAAGACGGGCCTAAGCTACATAGGCGGCTATTGCGTCCCTGATCGGCCCCTTGAAGCCGCTCAGCAGCAACCGGACAACGTCCCTGCCCCCTTCTAGGGAAAGGGATGGGGGAAGACGGCGTTCAATCGTCTTCCCCGCCCCACAAGAAAAAGCAGTCCCTACCACAGAACCGTCTTCACCCCAAAGCCTACATGGTTAGCCTGTCAGTTGTCAAGCATGAAGCAGCCCAGGAAGGAGGATTCGCCCGTGAACCCTCTTCCGGTCTGCTTCCCCCTTGCAGGTGACGCCAGCGTGGGGATTGGGACGGTTTTACGGAACAGTCCCAATGCCAGGTTACCATGGTGGAAACCGTCCAGACGGTTCAACTCCGGATTGCAGAATTGGCCCTTGAACCTGAATTATCGACACGGGCCATCCTGCGCATCGTCAGGGAAGAGGGTATGAGCATCGGCAACGACCGGGGAAGGGCCATGGTGAAGTTGGCCCGTGGCGGTGAACTGACCGGCCCCCAGAGGAAGGCGGTGAGCATTGGCGGGGGCAAGGTGAGGGGGAAACGGCTTGACGCCAGGCCCCAGGGGATTGTAACAACAATTATCTACACAACATCCTATAAGGTAAGTGAAGTGATCAATCGCAGCGGTTATGTAAAAAATGAGAAAGAGATTGAAGTGGAATCAAGTATAAAGTTTCACGGTGAAGTATCATTGAAGAATCAGCGGGAAGCCGTTAGAAACGATGTTCTTAATCATGGTCAAGACAGACTGGAGAAAGAGATAAAAACAGCACCAGGATATGAAACAGAATCAGGATCAATTCAAGGTAAAACATTATCAGTAAAAATCAGGAGGACAGAAATTGACTTCATCTAAACCGGGTTCCATAGCACTCTGCAATAGAGTGATGCC
Organism: Rhodothermales bacterium; assembly: GCA_965261255.1. Classification (GTDB taxonomy): domain Bacteria; phylum Bacteroidota; class Rhodothermia; order Rhodothermales; family Bin80; genus Bin80. Next base: position 2,580 of record CBDHCQ010000010.1, on the reverse strand, counting down.
AGACAAGATCCCGCCCTGGGTTATACTGGTGGACACTGAAACGGTTACAGTGAATGAAGAAACCGGACAACAAGCCCTGCTATTGGGACGATATGAAGTCTGGCAAGTCAGCCGTAGAACAGGAATACCGAATCATGCCATTGGCCAAAGTAGGGGAATCCCCTACAAAAGAGGCTTGTTTTTCCATGAAGAGGATCTTTACTTATTATTAAAATCATTGAAGCAATCCCGTTGCATTGCCCATAACTGGCAATTCGATGCTAGCGTGATTAGATTGGGAAGTAAGGTTACAAGACAGGCTTATGGTTACTTTATTGATATGGAACAAAATACATCTTTCCCCATTGATAAAGGTTACGCACCGTTTAACGTACAGATAAGCTGGGGGGAAGATAGATTTACCCAATTCCTTGATAATACCAACTTCCATAAAACATCTTTAGCCAATCTGGGGGAATCCTTCGGAATCAGTAAGCTACCCATGCCAGAATTATCTAAAGATCTTTTAGATACGGTTAAAATACTACCGGAAGAACTTAAGAAAGAATTGGCCAGATTAGATTCAGTATCAATAGATAGAATGGAAGTAGATAATCAATTTAGATTGCTGGTTGATGTTATTAAGTATTGCGCAAGAGATGTTGAAGTATTAAGGGAATCCTGGTTCAGCCTATTTAGGTTTTCATGGAATCTTGCCAAGGTTACCCCAGGAATAACCGTAGCCAGTATGGGTAAAAGAATCTATCAAAGACGCTGGTTACCGGCTTTTAATAAAAAACATGGTGAAAGATTTATCGGTAACCTGGATCGTCCCTTGGTAGCAGCAGCAGAGGAAGCAGCATTCCATGGCGGTAGAACTGATGTTTTATGGAACGGCATACCAGAATCTAAAGACGGATTGGTTAGAAAATATGATGTTAATTCAATGTATCCGTCAGTTATGAGAGCAAGAATGCCGGTTCAGTTTAATGGTTTAGCAAGTGAAGCAGAACTACTTGACAGCATAGATAATTTTACCGACGGCACAACAGGTAAAGATATTTACCTGGCTAAAATAACCGTAAAAATACCCACAACAGGCTTAGGTTTTATTGGCTGGGAGGGTGTGCCTATTCCCGGTAAGGGTTTAACTTTCCCCGTAGGGACTTATACTTTATGGGTCTGGCAACCCATGGCCGCTATTGCTCACCGGCAGGGATGGATCGTTCAGGTACATAAGGTTTTCAAGTATCGGGCCAGAGCAATCTTTAGAGCTTTTGTAGAAGATATTTATGAACTAAGAAAAGCAGCTAAAGAAAAAAAAGATAGACCTAAAACCCTGTTGCTTAAGTATGTAATGAACAGCCTTTATGGAAAGTTTGGACAAAGAAAATTCGGAAAATGGGAAAAATTAGATAAAAATGATCCTGATTATTTATTCCAAAGAGCAGCACAAAACCATGATAAAGGTGACTTTTGCCGTTGGCAAGGCTGGCCATTAGGTGATCCCCGTTTATTAAAAATGGATTATATGGAAACAGAAACAGGAATCTTCAGGTATAGTCTACCAGAGGAGGGTATGGGTCGCAATAGCATATGCGCCATTGCCGGATACATAACAACATTAGCCAGGGCCAAGCTATGGGACGCCATGGCTTATATTGTAACCTGTGGGGATAGAGTATTTATGACGGATACAGACTCTATTGTTACTAATGGTTTTTTACCTGATTGTTGGGTCGGTAAAGAATTAGGTCAATGGGAACTTGAAGCTGAGTCGCCTATAGAAGAATGTGAGTTTTATGCTCCTAAACATTATACCTTTAGAAATCTAGCTAAAATTAAAGGAATAAGGGAGGCAAAACCTGGTATCTCCGAATATGATCAAGTGCAATTTAGCCGATGGCAAACTGATTTATTATCTACAAAAAGAGAACAAAATAGTAGAATTGACATAGGCGCTTTTGTAAAAAGTGTCCATAAAGTTGTTTCTGGAGATAATAGAAAAAGAAGAGTATTGGGTAAAAACAGACCGACTTATCCTCTGGTTTTACCCTTAAAGGAAAGTAAAAAAGATAAGACTGTTAAGATCCCAATAACATGACGATGCAATTTATACTTAAGTTTTACGCAGAAAATAAATTGAAACAGATAAACCAATCAATAAAAATATGAAGAAAGACTTGCCGTCAAGAAAAACAAAGACGTTCCCAAAGGTAAAGATAAATAAAATCAAACCGGTCATGGCCAATAAAATCAAAACAGGTTTCATGGTCAGCCAGGGGAAGGAAAAGGGGAACCCTACCATACGGCCCTTGACCTGTTACCGGCAGGCTTGCCCACGTGGTTACCTGGCAGGCGGCCCTGCCGTTTGCCCGCGCCGCGCCGTTGCCCCTGGCAGGCGGTCCCTGGATGGCTTGCCCACGTGGTTACCTGGCAGGCGGTCCCTGGGGAAGGCCTCTGGATGGCGGCCCCTGGCAGGCGGTCCCTGGATGGCTTGCCCTGGGGATGCCCCTGGCGCGGCCCCTTGCTATTGCCCCTGGCGCGGCCCCTTGCTATTGCCCCTGGCAGGCGGTCCCTGCCGGTTCCCCGCGCCGCCCG
>CBDHCQ010000009.1:0-23029 GCA_965261255.1 Rhodothermales bacterium | reverse complement strand
CCATAATGAATCCTATCCCGATGGAGTCCCACCTCCCCCATATCATCTGCCTCCGCCACCTATCCCGGCCCCGTTGGCGCCAGCACCCCCAGCGGCTCCAGCTGTTGCCCCGGTGGCACAGGTTAGCGTGACTGGCACCACCGTACCAACACCCGCTCCCACAGCGGCCCCGGTGATAGTGGCGTGCGGACCACCTGATCCGTCGCCACCACCACCACCTCCAGGATCTGGCCCAGGGTCCGTGGCTGACTTTGACAACCTGTCAGTTAGTGGATCCTCTACTTCCTCAGCATCATCAGGAAGGGGGCGAGCACCCCGGCCACGAATCCCAACCGGCAGATTCCATCTCCCAGACTTAACGAGCCTGACAGACACCGTCGCCTACGAGATGTGGAAGAATACAATTGGTTTCTTTCACCTAAGTGGCCGTACCGATGAGCTAATCATGCCCATCGCCTATCAATCCATTAAAGGGGATGTGGCACTGGACATTGTGACCCATGGACCCCACATGAACTTGCGCGACCTTATTGCTCGCCTCGACAATAACTTTGGGGTCGTGTCTGACGAGGACACCCTAATGAAGGAGTTATATACCATCAAGCAAGGCACTAAGGAGTCTGTGAAGCGTTTCGATACTCGCATCGGCTACGCGATGATGAGGTTGGCTGCAGCCTTCCCACATGCCATGCCCGCAGAGAGGGTGGAAGAAACCAGGAAGACCCGCTTCCTTAGTGGGCTACGCCCCAACCTCAAGTCCGCCCTGGCCTGGGAAATGTGCCTAGATGGAGGCGGTCGGCAGATGACCTATGAGGAAATCAAGGATGCGGCTAGACGGGTAGAGCAAAGGGAAGACCCCACCACCTCCGACGACCCGTTCGTTCGCGACAATGCCACTCCTACCTCGCGAGACGACGGACAACGAGATCGGGGAGGACAGCCTCGCCGTAACCAGACTCGTCCCCAGTACGGGGGCCAGACGAGGGCATCCAACCAAAGCTGGCCCGCTGTGAGAGCAATCAACCTGGAGGACCCTAGAGGCGATGGAGCTGATGAAGCCAATGACGGCAACTTGGGAGATGGAGAGGATGATGGGGGCTTCGACCCGAGCAACTACGAGGGTGCGGACTCCGCACCATCCACTACCGCTCCCCTGCTCCCTCCCCACGTCAAAGCAGCCCGCATTGCGTACCACTATGAACAACAGGAGCAGCGATGCTACACTTGTGACCAAACAGGGCACTTCTCACGGGATTGCCCTGTCCGCCTCAAGACTCTCAAGGATAAGAAGGGTTTAAACTCGAAGGGGGTACCGAACACGGGAGGACGGAAGCCCCAAAAGCAGCCCGACGGGGCCGCACAGGGCACTCCTCCCGCAAAGTAAGATGCGCGGCGTCGCGCATACGGCCTGAGAACCTGACACCCGTGCTTAACGAAGATGCCAGGTCTCGTTGGTTGGGAAGGGATAACGTGGGTTATGCCACGATCGAAGGGAAACGAATGCCAGTTCTCTTGGATACGGGGGCAAATGTTAATATGATAACCCCACAATGCGTGGTGGCCCTTGGTCTCCAAATGGGGCCTCTCACGGATTTGCGTGAAGGGGGAATAACTATCGACCAACCCTTCAACTATGAGGGAAGGCCGATAGGATATGTCATCATGAGTGTGCAGATCGACGGGATATCCGGCTATAACGAGGATCAAGTTGCACTCGTGGCCCGTAGCTCTGCTGAGTTTGCACACCACGTTCCCGTCATACTGGGAACTCCTACCACGGATCGGGCCATTAAGACTCTCAAGGAGAGCGAAATTGACAAACTGGCTACCCCATGGGCATGCGTAAGGAAGAGTACCTTGCTCCGGGCAGCCACAGCTAGAGTTGCAGCAGTTAGGGCTGATGTTGCCACGAAACCCGTCGACGTTACGGGTTATGAGGAACCCGTACGTCTATTGGCACCGGAGGTGGTCGAACCTTTTGAGACGCTGGTGGTGAAGGCTAGAACAAAAATTGCTTTCACCGCTGGGCGCCTGCGTTGCTCCACCCTTGCAATGGATTCAAAGGACGGCGCTCTTCCACCCGGGTTGATAGTGACCGGTGCTTACACGGTCCTAAAGAGAGGAAGTAAGACCGTACCCGTTGTTCTACGTAACGCAACGGGGTCGCCTATCACCCTCAGGAAAGGGCAGAAGGTTGCCCGAGTACAGGCTGCAAACGAGGTACCTCGTCCTCGCTTGAAACCGGGAACCTTGGAGTCGTTGGAAACACCCGAGGGCAGTAGACCTAGTCTTAGTGTGGGAGAACGTAAAGACAAGCTGATGACCACCTTAGATCTCTCGGGCTTGGACAAATGGCCCGAAGAGAAGGCGGAACAAGCACGCGAGCTGCTTATGGAGTACCATGACATATTCTCCCTCGACGATAACGAGTTGGGGTGTGCCAGTCAGGTCAAGCATAGTATTAAAGTGACCGACGACGAACCATTTAAAGAGCGGTTTCGGCGCATCCCACCGCCCCTACTAGAGGAAGTCAGGACGCACGTGAACGACATGCTACAGGCAGGGGCCATTAGACCTAGCAGCAGCCCCTGGTGCAACGCGGTCGTCCTGGTCCGGAAAAAGGACGGTGGCCTCCGTTTCTGTATAGATTTTAGGAAGTTGAACGCGAGGACCAAGAAAGACAGCTACCCTCTCCCTCGCATCCAGGAAACGTTGGAGAGTTTGGAGGGGTCTCGCATATTCTCTAGTTTCGACTTTAAGTCTGGCTTCTGGCAGGTGGAAATGGACGAGGCATCCAAACAGTATACCGCCTTTACTGTGGGGTCACTGGGCTTCTTTGAGTGTGAACGCATGCCGTTCGGACTGTGTAATGCGCCCGCGACCTTCCAAAGGTTGATGCAGAACTGCCTCGGTGAACTAAATCTCACTTACTGCTTGATCTACCTGGACGATGTCATTACGTTCTCTACAGACGAGGATGATCACCTCCGGCGTATGAGAGTCATCTTTGACAGATTTAGGGCAGAACATCTGAAATTGAAACCATCTAAGTGCAGCCTGTTCCGGGACGAGATAGTCTTCCTGGCACATCGTGTCACGAAGGATGGGGTCCAACCCAGTGAGGAACACGTGAAAGCTATCACCAATTTCCCGGAGCCAGACTCCTACACGTCTATTCGACGGTTTGTAGGAATGGTGGGCCATTTCAGACGTTTCATCGCGCACTTCGCCCGTCTGGCGAGACCACTAAACAACCACCTAGAGGGCGACGCCTCCAAACTGAAGGCCCACAAAGTCACTTTGTCCCGGAAAGCTAAGGAGGCTTTTGGTCTGTTGAAACAGGCGCTCCTTCAAGCACCGGTCCTTAAGTTCGCGGACTATTCGAAGCCCTTCGTCCTGGAGACTGACGCGTCATCCGACGGGTTGGGAGCAGTCCTGCTCCAAGAAGGGGAGGACGGAAAGCTGCATCCCGTTGCCTATGGGAGTCGATCTCTGACTAAGGCTGAGAGGAACTATCATTCTGGCAAGACCGAGTTCCTCGCCCTTAAGTGGGCCGTTACAGACCACTTTAAGGAATATCTCATCTACCAGCCTTTTGTCGTACGTACTGATAACAACCCTCTTACCTATCTCTTCACCACCCCTAACCTCGATGCTTGTGGGCATCGATGGGTGGCCTCTCTCGCCAATTTTAACTTCACCATCGAGTACCAGCGTGGTAGGAATAATGCCGCCGCTGACGCCCTCAGCCGGGTGAATGAATCGCTGAACGCTCAGGAAGTCAAGGCTATTCTTGACGAGACGACCGTCGGATGCTCGGACCGAGCCGAGTTGAGCGTCCTCGCGGGCCGGCGAGGAGAAGAGGAGGAACGAGTACGGGTGTCTGTTGCCCGTGTTCCAAAGGAAGAAATGCATGTGATTGACTGGCTAGCAGCCCAAAAGGGGGATCCTGTCATCCGGGGGGCTATCGAGTGGATGCAGTCGGGAAAGGAGAAATCCCTCAAGCATCATCTTGGCACCCTAGCCTCCACCCCAGAGGGTTTGGGATTCATTAGTCGGCAAAAGTCCCTCGTCCTGGTCAACGGTAAGCTTTACTTGAAGTGTAAGTTAAAGGGTGAAGCCGAGACCACCGTAGTCTTCATCGTCCCTAAAGCCCATAGGAGAAAGGCAATCGATGGCTGCCATCGAGACGCGGGTCACCAGGGCCAAAATAGAACCGCTTCTCTTCTTCTAGAGCGATTCTGGTGGCCCGGGATGACGTTGGAGGTTAAATCTGCTGTGAAGAACTGCAAGCAATGTTTGCGTCATGACGGTGATAGTGTTAGGGCCCCACTAGTCCCAATTGAGGCCACGGGCCCCATGGACTTACTCCACCTAGACTTCACAAAAATCGAGGTCAGTGGTGACCGCGAAAAGGAGCTGAAGAAGAAACCCGAAGTGGTAAATGTCCTTGTGGTCACCGACCACTTTACCCGACACACCATGGCCTTCGTGACCGAGGATGCGACCGCTCAAACTGTAGCCCGCGTCCTGTACCACCACTACTTTTACATCTTTGGTACTCCGCTGCGTCTAATGACGGATAATGATCTGGCCTTTACCAGCGAGGTGGTACAGGAGTTATGTAACCTATTTGGAGTAAAGAGGGTACGCACCAGCGCCTATCACCCTCAATCCAATGGAGCCATCGAGCGGCAGCACCAAACGGTCATTAAAATGATTGGAAGGCTATCACAAGATGAAAAGGCCAATTGGCCCAAACACCTGCCTGAGTTAATTCAGGCTTACAATGGAACGAGGTCTGCCATTACGGGCTACAGCCCACATTATCTTTTGTTTGGGTACCGACCGAGGTTCCCCATTGACCTCCATTTCCCCACAATACGAAAAAGGCGCGTGGTGAGTGTTGATAATTTCGTCGCTACACTCCAACAGCGTCTCTCGGAAGCACTCGATGAAGCGCGCCGGCAAAATGTACTCGAAGCACGTCGACAAAAACGATATTATGATCGCCGTTCCGGTACTGTAGTGTTGAAACCAGGGGACGTTGTCCTCTTGAAGACGGACAGTTACACGGGAAGAAGAAAGACCAAGAACAAATGGAGTTATGAAAACTATACAGTCCTGCGTCAATTGAGCCCGGATATTCCGACCTATGAGATACAGGCTGAAGGTGGATCAACTCGCATTGTTCATCGGAATCGACTATTCCTCCTGCTTCCTAAACAGGAAGATGACAACTGCGTGCCATTAGTGGCTGCCCTTCGGACAGAGGTCATGGATTCCCTTGGACCGTCACCAGGATACGCCCCCTCGGAGTCGGGCCTAGTCCCCGAGGAGGACGTGAAAACGTTAGCGGTGGTAGATACACGTGGTCTTGGGTACGCCCGCCCACAGGCCCAGTCAGACCTGGTGACCTCCGCATCTCCTGACTTGGAAGAAGGGCATGTGAGCTGAGTAAGGGGTGCCAGAATCACAAGACGACTGGTTCCTCACGCAGGGGGACGCCTCTGAGTGTTGATTTAAGCTCTTGTGGTCGTTACGGTTATCACCCTTCTCGAAAGCTCACTGAGTTTCATGACTCAAAATTGGGGTTGAAACGGGTTGCACTGGCCCGCGGACCCTGGTACCGACCCATCCCCTATCCCGAGGGATACGGGATGCGATCTATCCTGTGTCCGCATCCTAATCCTCCGAGGACCAAGACCTCGGTAGAAGGTGTTGGTGTGCTCCAATCCCGAACAACGATCCATGTCGCAACGATCCCTAATCACGAGGCCGTGATTTCTTTTGGGGGGGAAACAAGGGGTCAACCTATATGTAACTGTTACCCGCAACTTGTTTGTTCAAATTAAAATTTTTGTAAATATGTTACGGTTACCTTTGCCACCTACGAACGAGAACTTGGTCAACCCAGGCCAACGTACAAAACAAGAACGAGACATTTCGTATAAAAAACTTTTATTACGATCTCTACAACGCTGAACCCGTCAGATCCACTGACTGGGCTGTAAAGGAAAAACTACTAATAGAGAAATGTAAGAAACTCTAATGGGGCAGCCGCTTAAAGTCCGCCCTTAACCACGAGATGCTCGAGTAGGAATCCTAGTCGAGATCCGAGTGGTCCGAGCTAACCCCACTGGAGGGACTGCGCTCCTCGTCGTCATCGTCCTCTTCTTCTTCTTCTTCTTCCAGCTCCCCCGCGGACCACTCCTCATCACTTGACACCCCGTCCGAGGATGAATCAGAATGTCCGCTGCCCGCCTTCTTGCGGGACGAGCGGGATCGCTCTTTGGAGCCTCTCTTCTGGTGAGACTGGACGTGCTCTCTTATCTTCGACAGATACCCGCTCACGTATCCGTGGCACGCTCCGCACCCCCATTGAATGTTGAGGTGTATAGCTGCTAAGTGACGGTAAGCGTAGTCGTCATTCGAACACGCGTACGGACAGAAGTGACACACGATCGCTCGGGCGGGCCCACCCTTCTTCGTCTTGATGCCGTCCGACCCCTCGGGAAACCTCTTCTTGGAGAGAGCCCCGCTTTCAAAAATGTTCCCGAAGGCGTCGCTGTAGTGCGTATGGTCCTCATCCAATACAAGGACCATAGTTAGGTGTTCCACCTCTTTGACCGCTACGGCCTTCAGACGTCGGAGGTTCGTGTCCCGGCGCCGGAACTCTTGATCCACGGGCGTCGAGTCACGGAAATCCAGGCACCTCTCTGTGCTCTCCATGTTGAGAGCTATCACATCAAGGACCTTGTGGAGGATCCGTGACTTTTGGAACTTCCACTGGGTCCGGCCCTCCAGCGCACCAGAAGCAAGGTGATATTGCCTTAGGGCTTTCACCAGGGCCGTGTCCTTCTTCCAGAAGTGGTCAATGTTCTTCTGGCTCTGTTGCAGCCATCGGGTGGTTCCGCTGTATGTGGTCTTGGAGCTTGGAGACGGCTTGTCCGAAGCTCGTAGAGGGGACGGATGCGAGAGGGGAGGTTGGTCGAACGAACATTTCTCAAATATGACTATCTCCAGTTCCGACACGGGCTCAAACGTGAGATACCGCATCTGTTTATAATCAGGCCCCTTCTTAGACCCGTCACGCCTACTTCGTTCGTCACGCGATGTCCGAGGCACCTTGCGTAGTTTCGACTTCCGGGCTTCTGAGTCTTCCGTCCGCGCCTTCTTCGCTGGTGGAGACTCACGTTGTTTGGAACCCTCGTCGGTGCCCTTTACGTTGGACGAGCGCAATTTGACAGGGACGGACGCCTCGTCATCGTCGGCCACGTCGATGACCACCGGCGGAGCGGCTGAGGATTTAGCGAGATCCTCAGGGGACGCACTGGACTCCCTCAATAAGGGAGAAGTGCGTGGATATGGGGTTCCACACCCCTTCTGGGGTGTCGATATAGGGGTGCTCGCAGGATGTTTGAAGAAGGGATAATCCGGTGGCATGAACGTTGCGGGCCGGGTCACGGCCTGGCCGAATTTGATAGTGGACCTCCCAGCCACCGTGGGAACGCCTGCTCCCCCGGTTAATGGTGAGCTGGGGAGAGAACTCACGACATGTTGGCCCGCGGGAATATTCCGCGGGGCATCACCCAAGATGATCCTACACTCCATCCCCGCGGGCAGATCGATAGTTGGTGTTGGCACCGGGCTTAGAGAAAAACCAGGTACCAGGCGCAGAACGCTAGAGATCAACGCTGCCCCGCGTTCACCAGGAACCTTGGCACCCTCGGTAACGACCGTGGAAACTAGGCTGCTTACAGATTTGCGGAAGTTCTCCTCTGCCTCTGCTATCTCGGAGGTCCCGTTACTCGAACCACCCTGTCTCGTGAGATCGTTGAACACCGAGTCATGGTGTTGAGCGAGGTCCTGGTAAGCCTTGACCCTCGCACGGGACACCTGGGCACCGATCTTCTTCTCGACTCGCCACATGTCAGCCGATGTACGAGCGCCCTGGATCTCGTCCTTCATCGAGTCAACGGCTTCGATGGAGGCCTTCTCCAGGCGCTGTCTCACCAGCCACGCCTGACTTGTGTTGGAGTGGTGGGCTTTCTCCACCACCCTTGACATCCTCGCAACAGAGAGGCAGGCCTGCGCTACGGCATCCCCGAGCTTGTCAGTGTCAAGTGTCGCAATGTGCTCGCGGGACGACGAGGCCGGGGATTTCTCGGTTGGGTTATGTCTCGACCGACTCTTCTCCTCTCGGGATTTGTGATGTTTCCTTGGAAGATCAGTTTCCGTTGACTTAGTTTTCTTCGGAGTTTCCTCTTTGGTGCCCTCCTCCTCCTCACGAAGCTCCGGAACGGCCTCGGTAAGCTCGGCTGGCGTGGATTTCAAATTTTCTAGCTGGTCAGCAAGAAATAGAAGCACCGTTGGTTCCGGCACCAGGAGGTTCTGTATGGACCCCAATTGATGCGTGGCAATGTCTACCTCCGACTTCTCAGGAGGAGCATATGGAGCAATGAAACGGATAAATGATTCGTACCGGATGGTGGCTCTCCTCATCCCGGTCCACGCGGGACAGGAGAGTTGTGGAGGTATGAGGACAGAGGAGTCCTCGAGGTGGAGCAGGCGACGTGCCATCAAAGTAGAGGTAGGCCCCTCGCTGGCCGTTAGATCGACGGTGTTGTCTGCAGGGTTAACGCGCATCGCGGCCACACCTATGACTCTGGTCACGTCATCTTTGTTCTGCAGTCCTACGTCTGATAGGATGTACGGGGCTTCTGTAGAGACTGGAGTCAAGAAGTAATAAGGCGACTCCATGTTGCCATCTAGTTTGAAACGTTCTTTGGCCGATTCCACGGCATGTGACACAGAACATAGTTTTTGATTCGGGGCAACATGCACCCTGGCCAAACCGAGGGTGCGAGGCCAAGGGGTAATACCAAAGGTTGCGATCAGGTTAGCTATTCCAGGCACCGTGGAGTCTGAGGCAGACCCCAGTCGCCCCTTTTTGGCCCAATAGGAGACCTCCTCCAGGCTACGCACCTCTACGACGATGCTCCGCAGGGCAGGAGTGACATGCAGATTGCACCACCTCTCACGATTGTTGATGCTGATCTTCGAGGGGTCCTCCAGGAAGTCTGACCCCTGTTTCAACACCTCGAGGGGATCAGTAGTATCCTTTATCCAGGACAAGTCGACGGCTTCGAAGTTGTCCGCCACATTCTGGTCACGCTGAATAGAAAAACAATAGTCAGGAATAATGCAACGCTTAGCCCAAACCTCGATGACTCGCAGGACACGAGTCTCGGGCTAAATAGTATCCCGTGACTCGTAGGACACGAGTCTCGGGCTATGGGTACTTCACCCATCTGGCGTACTATGGGATGCTAAAACCTTCAAATACCATCATTTAAAAGGGACCTTGGAGCCCGTAGCTTGGAAACCTGGGGGAGATCGGTTAAAACCATGAAAGAATGGCTGTGGGGGCCGCCATCTTGGATTGCCCCGGTGAACACACAGGCAACTTTAAACTCCGTTTCGCTGGCTGCTACAGCCTGCTGGCCCATGAATTTGGACCGGAGGGACCCTAGACCCCAGAGAAACAGTATTATAATACTTACATAAGGCAGAGTTGGGTCCATCCTCCTTAAAAGTGAGTAAAAGTGACCGTTGAAAATATCCCGGTCCTCACGCTGCAATGGGGATTCCCTTCAGTCACGTGACCGGTAGTGACGTCAAAAGGAAATTCCCTAAGAACCCGGATGCCCGCCATTGAGGATGAGCGTGCTGTAAGTTGCCAAGGGGTACAAATTCATCGTTTTATGTAAGAAAAGAATGAAGTACTGCATGAAACTTTATTAAACCTTAAAGTTTAAGGTTCATAGAACGGGATGGCCAGTATTGGTAAGGCTGGCAACGTTGACACAGCCCTGCAGGGCCGTGGGAACATTCGTGGTTCTGGATCTCACAATGGCGTCCCCTGCAGCGTTCATGCAGGCACTACTGAGCATGTGGAAAATTATGACAAATATTTGTGGGTCCGTAGGACACCTCTACCTATGGGTTTACATTGCCAGAGACCCCTATTCATAGGGGAAAAGCCACCGAAGGGGCCACGGGTCCCTTCCCCAGTTGCAGATCCTAGTGTGCTGCCTGATGGCCCTCTTCCAGCAGTAGGGGCCTCTGCCCCAACCCTTCCGCGGGGAAGGAGGGGCAAACTTAAGTGTTGCCTTATCCAATGAACCCTCGCTGCGAGACTCGTGCCTCGAGACTCGTTGCTCGAGACCCGTGGCCCGGGACTCGTTACTCGAGACTCGTTACCCGTACCTCTATACTCCAAGGACCGGTTATGTATGATATAGTACTACGTTGTTTTATTCCTTTTGCAGCTTTCGTTACATCGTAAAATCAAAGTTTGGCGATTATGGCACCCTCGACGCTCTCGCTGAGCAGCGCAGGGTGCAAGGAGGCAACTTCGACCCTCGGGTCCTGACGGACGGTAGTCCGTCCAGGAACAAGATCCGACGGAAGCTCATGATAGAGAAGGTTGTCGAGCGCATTGACGAGCTCGATCAGCCGCACCTGCAACTCTTGGTTATGCACGACTTCATGTGGGCCCTCGTTGAGGAATGGGCCTCCAACAAGGCTCGCTCCCACCGAATCAGCAACCAGGATTCGAACCGCGACGTACGAGTCGTTGAAACTGAGGCCCATAACATGTCTCAAGACCTTATCGACCGAGCCCTACAACTCGGTCGACCCACGGTGTGCGAATACGCGAGGGACAAGCCCTTGACCCTCAACCTCCTATGGGACATAGCGTACAGCATACATAAAGAGTCCCTCCGCTTGGATACCTTGGAGGATTTTAATGCCACCGAGGCGGATATAATGCGCCTGAAGGAGAGCATTTTGAGTACGTGGAAGTCCAGGGACGCGAGGAAAACTTCGTCCCTCGGGCCCACGTTCGTTTCATCAGCGGACTCCAGGAGCAGGGAATCCACCCTGGGAAAAACGTTTACCCCCAGACAGCCTGCGCCACTCAGCAGTGTTCCCCGTGGCCCCGGTGGTGGTGGTGATGCTATTATCGCATCACCCTCAGTCTTCAAGCCTTTGGCCCCACCACCTGGGATCTCCACGCCTCCCGGACTGTCCCAGTATCTCCAGGATCCAATGCCTGCCAGCTTTCCTGCGATGGGTCAGCCAAGAGAGTACAATTTCGATCCCATCACAGGACGACCTCTCAGGGCGTCAACACCTGATGTTCTCTCACGGTTTTCCCAGTCGCGGGATGCCTCGTTTCTGACCCCCGTTAGCCCGCGAGTCACGAGTCTGTCCGACCTACTGAGATCGAGTGAAGAGGAACGCCCACTAGTGGTCGGGTCCGCGTCTCACTCATCAAGGGTGGTAACAGGCGGGAGGATGCAGATAACAACTGTATTCCCGTCTGCCGCTGACACGACCCTATCTTCATCGGCCACTGCAGCCCCAAGAATTAGCACCTCCTCTAGTAATGTAGTAGAGGGGGATGTCCGTAGGGTGATACGGCGAGACCAGGCCCCCTCTCCGAACAAAGTATTAGCCGGGAGTGGCGTCGGGAGAGGGACAGCGATGAAGCCCGTCAGACAAAGCACCGGTAGAGGTCAGGGATTGGTCGCTATGTTAGCGGATAGTACAAGAGGGGTTGGCAGGGGACGGTCCGCCCCCTCGCCACCTGTAGGGAGGTCAGGACCGGGCGATAGACGAACAAATACTGGTACCGGGACCGGGCCTTCTCCAACGGTGACGATGCATTTGGATCGTCAAGGCCCGGCCGTTACCTACTCGGAGGCCGCCTCCAGGCCACCTCGGAAGACTGACGCTCCTTCTCCTAAGTTAACGCCGGGCGACGTGCGCCTCAAATTAGCGGCTCGTGAAAAAGAGAAGGAGGCTGCCCGGGCCACGTTGGAAAGAATACGCAGGCAGGAACGAGAGGAGGACGCCGCCCGCAAGAAGCGTGAGGAACAGGAGCTTCGTAGGGCCCGACGGCGCGGCGTCATGCGTAGTATGGAGAGAGAGGGAGCCCGGCGACAGGAGGAGTATAACCGCGAACGCCGAGCTTCGGGAGCTTGTCCCGATCCGATCACCGACCCGTTGGGGTGGTGTGAACATGAGTGGTCGAAGGAGGGAAAACACCACCAAAGTCCCGTATGGGCCGGGGACCTCTGGAGTGCTAGCCCTATGCACCACCAGCAACTGGCGGCAAAGATGGTCTGCTCGTGGAAGCTGATTAAAGCCTATCAGCGGACCAGACAGAGTACTTATATCTGTCCTCCCGCACCCCACGTCATAGAGGCCTTCAATCACAAGGTGAATCACGACACCCACAAGGAGCTGGGTGCTCAGGAGCGCGGGGTCCTTCAATACGCTCGCGCGTTGCAGTATGTATCGTACTGCAACGATGAGAGGTATAAGGACCAAGTAGCGCCAGCGGTTAAGGCCTTTTGGAGCGAGGTTGCCGAACCGTTTGGCAGTAGGGCCCTCCGGAACCTGGACCTGTCCCACGTTGTGGGCAGGGCAATGCATCCCAATCGGGCTGCAAAGATCCCGGACTATGGGGTGCGGGACCACATTGCCCTAACCTGTGGGCCTTTCTTTGCATCGGTAGAGAGCCGTTCACAATACGAGGCAAGGCGGCGCCGACGAGAGGAAGAACGTGGCCGCGTAGGCGCCTCGAGCAGTCACCGCAGTCCGTCTCGTGACCTCGAAAGGTCCCGCGAACGAGACAGGGAGCCCCCTGCCCCAAAAGCCAACAAAGCACGTAGCAAACACCGCAGTGCTAGTAGGAAACGGGCTCTATCCCGAACCCCGCGGGGCGGATCGCCACGCGACTCGTCTAGCTCCCGGGGTCGGAAGCTGCCTACGCCACCTCGGCCATCGCGTAAAGAGACGTCGAAGAGGGGTGGGTCCTCGCCCACGGCCTGCACAGATGATATGGAGGTCGCTCGGTCTCCACCTCTATCGTGGGAAGAACGAGTTCAAGAAGAGGAAGACGAGAAGGACGGACACTCCTCTATAGGCGGAGATTCACAGCCCTGCCCGTCTCCCGTACGTATGGAGGGTTGTGGAACCTCCGTCAGTGACGTCTCGATGGCTGAAGAAGGCCTTCAGCAGGGTGACTCCGACGTTGTCGTCGAGGAGGAGGTGGAAGAAAACATGGAAACAGACGAACCCCCCAACGTCGAGGCACCCGCTCCCACTCCGGATAAAGCCGTCCCGGAGACTTCTGAGCCTGAAGCTGAGGATGATCGCCGAAGCCATGTCTCGGAAGAGAGTACGGACCAGAACCCGCCCCACGACTCGGACCTCGACGAGGACGAGCTTCTGGGGCCGGCCACCGATGTTTCCGTACCCGGAGGGCACTCGGATGATTCCGTTGCCCTCGTGGTCTCTCCGAAGGATGATGACCTGTATGTGTAATCTTTATGTCTCGGCCAACGCTTGGGTTGAAGCCGGAGGGGTCGGGTTCGTTTGAACCCGCACCCCTACATTAACTCGTTCTATTTAAGGGTCGGGTTCGTTTGAACCCGCACTCCTACATTAACTCGTTGTATTTTCGATTTATATGTCTCTATTAATCGTCTCGTCTGGGTGGCGTCCCTGGGAGGTGGAAGAAAATATGGAAACAGACGAACCCCCCAACGTCGAGGCACCCGCTCCCACTCCGGATAAAGCCGTCCCGGAGACTTCTGAGCCTGAAGCTGAGGATGATTGCCGAAGCCATGTCTCGGAAGAGAGTACGGACCAGAACCCGCCCCACGACTCGGACCTCGACGAGGACGAGCTTCTGGGGCCGGCCACCGATGTTTCCATACCCGGAGGGCACTCGGATGATTCCGTTGCCCTCGTGGTCTCTCCGAAGGATGATGACCTGTATGTGTAATCTTTATGTAATCTTTACCGTTACATATATACAAGATGGTCTTGAAATGAGTCACTTCTGGTCATACACACAGATGGTCTTGAAATGAGTCACTTATGGGTGGTAATTTTTTCTTGGGCCTTGGCCTTGGCCTGTCACTGTAGTCTGTAGGGTGCCAATGGTGACGTTTCAGCTAAGAGAGCTGAAAGTCCATGTGTGAGTCCTTGGTCGACGTCTTGGGGTTGGATGAAAGCTGGTTCAGACTGGTGTCTCTTCCTGCCTTTGGGTGAGGAGTCCTCTGAGCTGGGCTTGATGGATGACTCTCTGGATGGAAATGATGCTGGGGGTGAGTATGATGGTGATCTGGGTGAGCATGATGGTGATGTTGGGGGTGTTTGACATGTCTCTGGTTTGTCAAACATCATGGACCTAGTGTCCATATAGCTCACTTCATTGTCAATGTAGCTCACTTCATTGTCAAAGGACACAGATCTGGCCTGGCTGGTCTGATGGTCTTGAAAGGAATTGTCTTTGGGCTGTTTCTCCCCTTTTTCCACTGGATGGTCTTGAAAGGAGGAGCCGTTGTGACATATGGGCTTCAAGTGAGCTCTGTTCCTTCTGTAGACTCTGCCATTGGGGGCCTGGATCATGTAGGATCATCCACATTCTAATATTTTGGTCACTGTGCCAGTCATCCAATTGATGGGGCCTGTGCCTTGCTTGTTGTGGAAGAACTGGACTTGTTCCTTGACCTTGAGGGGACACAGATCTCTGGCTCTATGGGCTCTGTCAAACTTCTTTTTGTTTTTCTTGGAGCTCGACTAGTCTTTGTCTGATCTGATATGTTGACCCTCTTGGATGGTCTTGAAAGGACTGTGCCTTGAGCTGGATGACCATGTAGAATCTCTGCTGGGGACAGAAGGTCTGCCATGATAGGTGTGTCATGTAGCCATAGTAATGCTCTGGCCTGAGCATTGGGAGATCTGTCCATCTTCTTGTAGGTGTTTTTGACTTTCTTCACCATTGCCTTGATGAATCCATTTGACTGATGGAAATGGGGTGATGATGTGGTGTGCACAAAGTCAGTCACAGCAAAACTGCCTAAACTCTTCTCCATTGAAGGGAGGTCCGTTGTCAGACATAATGATAGTGGGTATGCCTTCAGCTGCAAAGAGTTCCCTCAGGTGAGTAATGGTCTTGAAATGATGTGTGGATGCCACTGGAAACATGTATGGGAACTTGCTGAAGTAATCTGCCACTATTAGGTGCTTTTTTCCCAAATGGTCTTGAAAGAAGTCAACACCTATTTTTACCCAAGGTCCGGGAGGAACCTCATGGGGTTGCAGCATCTCAACTGGTAGGTTGCTGCACTTGATGCATGTGAGGCATCGATTGATGTAGTCACTGATGTCTGCTTCCATGCCGGGCCAGTAAATGCATGTTCTGGCCAGGTCCATTGCCTTGTTGATGCCAGCATGGCTTCCATGGAGGTCTGCCATAATATTGTCTCTGCAGGATGGTGGAATGACCACTCGTTCACCCTTGGTGAGGAGGTCACCATCAATGGAGAGTTCATCTAGGAAGCTCCAGTAGAATCTGGCTGCTCTGGGGACACGACCTTGTCTGTTGGGCCAACCATTCAGGGTGAGTCTGTGCACCGTTGAGAGGATGGGGTCCCATTGGGTCTCTGCTGTGATCTTGTGAGACATCTCAGGGAGAAGGCAAACATCGATATGGCATCAACTCATAGGTCTAACTTGATCTCGGTGTTGGTTCTGGATGGGAGGTGGCTAAGGGCATCTGCCAGAAGCATTTCTCTGCCTGGCTGGTACATTATGACCAGGTCATACTGCTGCAGATGGAGGAGCATTCTCTGGAGGCATGCAGGGGCTGCTGTGAGATCCTTCAGGCTGATCATCTTGAGGGGCTTATGGTCTGTCTCCATGACGAATGTCCTTCTGTACAGGTATGTATGGAATTTTTCACAACCATATATGATGGTCAAGAGTTCCCTCTCGATGTTGGTGTAGTGGGTCTCAGTGTCCATGAGGGATTTGCTGGCAAATGTGATGGGCTGTCCATCTTGTATGATGCAGGCTCCTAGCCCCTTGAGTGAGGCATCACACTGGAGGGTGACCGGTTTGGTCTGATCATAGTATCTCAGGGGTCTGAGGAGGGCTTTCTGCAGTTGGGACTTTATTTTCTGGAAGCAGGTGTTGGTGTTTTCATCCCATGCGAAGCAGTTCTCCTTCTTGAGAAGGGCCCATAGGGGCTCGGTGTTTGAGCTGAGATGGGGAACAAACATCTGCAGGTAATTCACTGCTCCTAGAAATGATTGTACCTCTTGCTTCATCTGGGGTGGTGTCACCTCGGAGATGCCTTGGATCTTTTCTGGATCTGGGGAGTACCCTTCTGCAGAGAACACTCCACCAAAGAACATCACGGACTCTTGTTTTATGGTGCACTTCTTGCTGTTGAAAACTAGTCCTTCTTTTTGGGCCACATTGAACAGGTTGATGATGTTTGCATTGTGGTCTCTGTCATTCTTTCTGTAGATGAACACATCATTGTGTATGGCCAATACACCGGGGCATTGGGCCACAATGTCATCCATCGTCATTTGGAAGATGTCCTGGGACATTTTCAGTCTGAAGGGAACACGTAGGAATCTACCTGCCAAGGTGGGTGTTGAACATCGTGAGGAGTGATGCTTCCTCCATTAGGTGCATACCAAAGAAGGCCTTGTTGCCATCTACCTTTGAGAACTTGGTGGCTCCCATGAGGACATGAGCTATCTCCTCAAGGGTTGGTGCTTTGTGGTTCTCATGAATGATCACCTTATTCAAGTCCTTGGGGTCAAGGCATATTCTCAGCTTGCCATTTGCCTTCTTTGGGTATGTCAGGCTGCTGACCCATGGTATGCACTCAGTCTGCTTGGTGATGATTCTCTGCCAGACCATCTCTGCTAACTCCTTCTCGATCTCCTCCCTGTACTCGATGGGAACTTTCCATCTCCCGTGCTGGACTGGTGGGACTGTTGGGTCGGTCTTGATGTTGTACTCACCCTTCATGTCTCCAATGCAGTCAAAGCTGTTGGGGAACAATGCCTGAAGATCCCTGGTACTGTTGATGGTCACTGATCCTGGCTCCATGTAGATGGGGTTGAATTGTGATCTGGGAGGAGGTGGACCACTGGACGGCTGTTCTGTGACTGGTTGTGCCTTCTTTCTTGACTTGGGGTCTGAAATGACTTGAGTTGCCTCATCAACAGGTACCATGTATCGAGGGTTAAGGTTATTAACCCTGTTTACAATGGTCTTGAAAGAAGCATCTTTTTTAGATCCATCCTTAATGGTCTTGAAAGAACCCTTTTTATGCATGTTTTGAGGCTCTATGGCCTTGGAGGAGTTAGACTTGGGTTCATTTTTGGCACATTTGGTGGATGGTCTTGAAAGGACACTTTTACCTGATTTCTTGTCTCCATGGAGGTTACCTGAATGGTCTTGAAAGGCATGTCCTGATGACTCAGATTTGCTCCTCTGCCATCTCCATGGGGTTTTGCCATC
The DNA here is from genome assembly GCA_965261255.1 of Rhodothermales bacterium. GTDB lineage: Bacteria > Bacteroidota > Rhodothermia > Rhodothermales > Bin80 > Bin80. Next base: position 5,617 of record CBDHCQ010000009.1, on the reverse strand, counting down.
TATTCTCAGTCGATGGTCTTGAAAGGAGTTCTTGGTGCTGTTTTCTGTCGTTTTCTTGATAGCTAAAACAGACTTGGAAATATTTTTGCATAACACTCATATGAGGCCTAACCTGATGCTGGCTGGGTGACCAACGATGATTGGCTTTGGTGTCTTGGTCTCTACAACATAAAATGAATGGTCTTGAAATGACTTTTCTGAGTAATGCTGGAGTTTCAGTTTGATACTACCATGATTTACCAGCTTCCCATCATCATAACATTCTAATGTTGTCTTGGAGCCTCTCAGGAATCCTGGTCTTGGGTAACCATTTGCATCTAGTGCATGAAGAAACATGGCCCTGAAAGAATTCAAAGGAAGGATGTTACCCTCTGCTCCATCGTCTACCTTGACAGTGACATCATCTATGCCATTATGGTGTGGAAGTTTTAGCTGCAACATGGTGAGGATCTTAGTTTTGCCCTCTGGATCTGTGTCATTGCTGATGCTGGCCACAGACTTGACCTGGAAATGGTAGAAAATGACTGCTTAAGGAATTCGGTACCATTTGGGGTTCCATGGAGGTCTCCTCTCTGCTGTCCATGGAGGTCTGCACTTTCTCCATGGAGGTTGTCTTTTTTTTCTCCATGGAGGTCATCTGAATGGTCTTGAAAGGAGGCTGACTCCATGCTGTGTGCACTTTTGGTTACCTGGTTGCTTCTAGACCTGGACTGCTGATGCTTGCCTTTGCCCTTGCATCCTCTGGATGTGCTGTGGGATCTTCTATCCCCTCCTCCTGACTGTTTGGACCTGCATTGAGTGCTAAAGTGATTTTTATTGCCACATTTGTGACACTTTTTGCCCCACACTGGGCATTCTCTAGGTGGATGAGATGTTCCATACTTACCACATATCTTGCCCTTACTTCTGGCTCTGGCTCAAGATCCTTGGCCTTTCCTTTGTTTGAAGGTCCTGATCTCGTTGATTGTGGTTGATGTTGCAACTCCTCCATTGGACTTGTGTCATTGAAAGTCCTTACTGGTTGCCTTGTGTTGCTTTGCATGCTGTAATAACTTGTCAAAGGTGACTGTTTTGTTTAGAGCTGTCTGCAATCTTACCCACTTTTTAACCTCAAAGTGTTTTGTCACATGAAAGAGTAGCTCCAGTCAGCATTGCATCTTCTCTTCTGCTGACATGTAGCTGCACCTTTCAACTAACATTTTGATGCATTGATCGAGCTGGTCAGTGGTTTCTTGTTCACCCTGTCTGATGTTGCTGTACATTTCATTGATGTAATTCCAATGGGACGTCGAGACTTCCAGATTATTTGCAAAGGCTGTGAATATGTTTTCCGGGATTTTCTTGAGGTCATCATCTTTGGAAATCTCAAGATGCTGCCATCACTTGAAGCCTTTGGTGCCCAGGAAACCAATGATGCTGGCATACCATCTGTCTTGGGGAATATTGGATGCTTCCAATGCGAGGGTGACATGACTCTTCCACTCCTGGAATGCTGTCTGCTGGTCCTCGGAGGGCCAGTGGAATGTGGGCAGTTGGAATATGAGCTGTCCTGCCATTGTGCTGGAAATAGACTAAATGGAATGGTCTTGAAAGAAATGCTCATATGAGTGAATTTCAATGCAATTTGCCACACAATGGTCCTGAATGGAGATGGTCTTGAAAGAAGCTGCCATGTACAAAATGGTCAATAACTTTGGCAATAATTGTTGGATTTGGCTGAAATTTTGACACAATATGGGTGCCTATGGGGGTCACCTCTGATGTGAATTGTAACTGCCTGCCAGCCTTATTGTGGGAGTTATCATGAATTGAGTGTTTTTAACACTCTGCCAGATTTGCTTACACGGGTGCACAATAGGCACAATAGACACAATGAAATTTGAAAATTTGAATTTGGACATGTTTGGGCTTGTTTTGGCTTGGTGTGGATGAATTTGGAGCCAAAATGTTAGATTTGTACAGAAAAATGCAATGGTCTTGAAAGGAATCTAAATGCTCTTGAAAGAACCATATATGTCCCTATTATGACTGTATTGCCTGTATTTTTAATAAAAATAGGAGTAATAGTCTTGAAATGAAATCCAAGATCCTCTCCTTTTGCCATGTGTTAGCTGTATCAAGCAAAAATGGCTGTATTTTACAGGGGATTGACCTAACTGACTGCCTATGGTTGGGCATACACTAGCTAAGACCCACATCTATAATTTAAAATATACTTCTCTGAGAACTTATTGGTTGACAAATCTATCCTGTGTGTGTCCACAGTCCTCTGCCTGATCCTTGACTCTCCTGAGCCTTGACTTGGACCAGTTGTATGCATGAAGATCCTATCTAGCTGCTCCTACCCTCCTGGGCAATGATGCAACTGTGAACACAGGTAGATCTTTGGCTTTCCTTTTCTCCTTCTCTCTGACTGGTCTTATCCTTCTATTGCCACAGGAGGAGCAAGTTCAGTGCTGCCACCATGTCTCATATACAAATAAGCAATACTGTTGTTGGTTATTGCTGGCATGTGGTAAAGCCTTTTATTGCTGTGCTCTTGCTGTACAGTAGTGGTGTGCAGTAGTGCAGGGGAGCACCTTATATTGGATGGGCGCGGATGTGCATGGGCCTCGCTATGGCTGGAGCATGTGCCAAGCATCAGCCATGCTATTGGTCCCAGACATTTGTATGATGATTTTATTTTGAGAAAGAGAGGGATGAAGTGTAACTCGATAATAATATTGAATGACCCCTCACACTAAAAAGGTTAATATGCAATCGACCAATGGGGTCTAAGACTATATGGCGAAAAGCTTTTGGGCGACAATACACAATAGTCGACTTAAATTTCATGAGATTCAATTTGGTAGAAAGTCATACCAATAGAACAACAATGATAATAGACATTATAATTATAATTATATAATTGTAATTATAGCTGTAAAAAGAAATTGTAATTGGAAGAAAGTCACACTTCCTAAATAATTTCTTATGGACATGATAATATACTGTCTATTGTAAAAGTGGAAGAAATACTGTTTTTCAAATGACATTTTAATCTTAACTATTTGTAATTTTGTGATTAAATCAAAGTTTATAGTTAATCTTAATAATCTTAAATAATAATCTTAAAGTGTAACCTTAATACAACAGTTTTAATGTCCTTAGTTTCAGTTAAAAAGGTTTCTACTAACAATTCTTTCTATGTATGCTTGTTCTTGTTCGACGAAAGTACCTTCGCCGTATGTTCGCACACCGCTACCAATGAACGTGACAATTTGCTTGCCCTAAACTTAGCAGTGCAATGGACCAATTTTCTCCCGAAACATGAATATTATTTTCAATTAAATTATTGAGTGAAAATGTCAAAGTATCCATCATTGTATTGTGTATGTTGACAACACGAACTTTTATGTGTTAACATTTGTGTAACCTAATTTGTAAATAAGCAGTAAATGGTTCATTCTTTCTCCCGTGATGGAACCATAAAAGGTGCATTTCTATTTTGAACGGGTACAATTTGAGATTACGTAAGAACGACGGGTATTTAGATGCTGAATGTTTGAGTATCGAGTTCAGACATATCGATTTGCCACTGTAAATACCATGTCTAGAAAAGAAAATCGGTGCATTTCCAAATTACCATCATTACCGGGAATCCCCAGAAGTTAGACCACCCTAGGAATAAGACCATGGTCTTGTTAGTGGGGAAACAGCCCCACAAATAAGACCATGGTCTAAAACATGCAATTCTGTGTCCATTGACCATATTAATATTTGTGGCCAGAAAAAAAGTGTTGTTACACTTACATGAGTTAGTTGATGTAATAAAACACACTAGAAACTGGTTTCTTTTACACATATTCATTTGTTCTAAAGCTTAATTGTGTAAATTTTCAAGAATTATGATTTCCACTGCATAATTAAGAGGTTAGGCCATCCCCAGAAGTTGGACCATGTCCCCACAGATAAGACCATGGTCTTGTAACTCTGGTCAATTTTGTGTTCTGAAAGAGGCCTTTCCCCGCAAATAAGCCCAGGGCTAATTTCTGGGGATTCCCGGTAAGAACAGTTTGTACTAAAATCCATGGATATTTTATCAAATGCACTTTTCTTGGTTAAAATGTGGGAAAATGTTATTGTAGGGTGTAAACAGCAGACTACATAGTAGAGGAAATCGGTAATGCATTTTTCGATTAAGCTAACAAGCAATCTGTCATTTCACCTGTATTTATTTTCATATCCTGTGTTCTCTTAATATTTATATTTTACCTTGCTGCATGCAATTGTCTGTAGAGGTTTTATTATTGGGGAGGCAGTGCTTCTGTTTATATCTTTACTTTAATATTTGCCTCCATTCACTTGAATGGGTTAAATACCCTTTGGATCAGTTGATCAGATGGGAATTGCTGCACATGGAACTAAATGATAACAGACAAATGGATGCGAAATCCATAAGGATCCATCAGCTATATTGGCCCAGATAACATCTTTTTGTTAGATCTATTTTTGTTCAGTGGCAATCAGGATAATGTTAGGGCTGTAAGGAAAGTCATGTAATATGGGTCCACAATTCAGTTGCACACATGTTGATACTGGTCCCATTTGATTCCCACGAATTTAACAAGGGAAATTTACAACAGTTTCAAATTAGCTTTGATAGCATAGTCTTTTTTTTAGCTTTTAATGCAAATGAAAAGTTTCTTGTGCTGAAGAGATGCGGCAGATCTCACCTGCTTTCTTAAATTGAAATCTTATGCCTCCCTGGAACAAGAGTTACTTCATGTGATCTGTGTAAGCTCAGTTCCCTTAATGTCAGAGGTTAATCTCAGACTTTCTACTCTGCTTGCGCAATGTACCTGTAAGACGGAGGTGGTTCAATCTAATATTTGCGCTGTGAGATCAATTTTGTTCTCAAATATCCATTCCCTTCAAAAGACTAATTGTGGAAATTTTCTGTAGATCTATTTTCTGCATGTTAATTATTTAGTAAAATAATTTGTTTGAAATTCAATACAGCACCTACAGCATCTCATTTCTTAAAATAGGTTTTACGGATAACATGCAATTCTCTCTAACGCTTCGTCAGTCCCCTGGCTATACTGTTCCTGTTTGTACATTGATATTATCTTTCCTTAATATAATTCTCTTAAGCAATATTACCTTGCAAAAAGACCAATGAGAAACCACATCCAATGACTACTACGAATAAATGTTTATGTCTAATTGACTTCGGACAAAAACGTTGTTTTTTTTCTTTCACTAATCGGTTAAAGTTGATAATGTCATTATGATTTTTATTTCAGTCATTTTGTTCCTTTTACCTGTCAATAAAATTATAGGTGGTGCTTGGTTGCTCATATATCAATACAAAATGTTTCGACATTTGAAGAAACTACAAATTCTAATACAAATCACAAGGTGTGCATCGTCTCCATATTTCAAAGGCGAACGCATCTTGAAGAGCAAAATGTTAAGTACCTACCGTTTTGTTTTTCAGCAAACTTCCAAATGTAAGACGAGATGGTATTGTCAAAGCTGACATTAAGATCCTGACATTCTACCTTGCAAGCATGTCGCTTTTAATAGCTTCTTTTTAAAAGCTACCACGGCATTTTATCCAGCAGAAGCTGTT
>CBDHCQ010000008.1:0-8733 GCA_965261255.1 Rhodothermales bacterium | reverse complement strand
GCGTACTTGTTCTTGAGTCCCTTGGCTACGTTGTCCACGTCGTTGGTCTTGGGGTCTATCCCCTCTATCATGGTGCCCTTCTTTTTGAACCTCCGTGTCTCCAAGCGGATGATTATCTTGGCGCTATCCCGGGCAAGTTCCCCGCAGGCGCATAGATCCTCGGGTAGGCCACACATGTTACAGATAACTGCCATTCGTTCACTTCGATTGCCATTCTTGTGTTATTAAGCCTTGTTGGGTTGGCGGCTGTGTCCCAGAATGTTGGTCGATCACACTTGATCTATCGGCCAAAAATTTGAGGTGAACTTGTACTCCCAGAAACATATACAAAAACAATAAAGTTTTTTACTATGTAGTAACCGTATGGTACCATGAGGCGCACCTCCGGCCAGACGGTCTCTGTCAGCATGCACCACGGCAAGGTGTACAGTCCGGATGATGAGGCGCCGATCAACCTGATGAGGCGGCGCCTACTGTCATCATCACCATCATCTGGTTGTGAACCGGCGGCGGCGTCCGGCAACAGCGTCCGGGTGGCCGGGGATTGGGAGCAGCGCGTCGACCGGCCGGTGTTCCGGCTGGTGGACGCTGCCTGCGTGCGGTTTCCGCACGTATACGGCGAAGGGCGGCGGCTGAAAGGGAGCGCGAACAAACCCCTACCTAGGTGGACGCGCGTCTCCTTGACGACCGCCTGGATGCATCCAAGTACTACGGGACGCGGCCTCCGGGCCGTATATGTCTCTGAGACACACCCTGGGTTGGCCGGGCTGTCAAGTTACCGGCGCCTGCGTCCACATGTCAAATCGGGCGCCTGTGGTACGAAGGGATCTTGCTGGAGCCGGTAGAACCCACGAATGATCCAGGCGCCTGATTTGACAGTACAAGTTCACCTCAAATTTTTGGCCGATAGATCAAGTGTGATCGACCAACAGACTTATTGATCAGTGGAATGCATGCCTCATCAGATCACCACAAATGATGAGACACGCACACCAACAACCCATAACGATAGAGGGATTTAAGATCAACGGCAGAGCACCTTTCTCTTCCTGGCCCGCCTGGATTGCCGTTCCCGAGGTGGTACCGTGATGGATGAACCAACCGTCCCGTGCTCCTGCTGCGGCGGTACCGGCGGGGTCGTAAAGAGGGGGGTCGGGAGCGGGCAATCCGAGGCAGCCCTGCTGCGGTCCGAGCTGATCCGGGTCTGGGATATATTTGACACACTTCTCCAGGCGCCGGTAACTTTACAGCCCGGGCCGGGTACAAATTTATATATTATACTTTATTGACGCGCACAGTAAAGTGACCTCACATTCACAATACGCGCACCCGGAGATTCTAGTAGATACGGACTGGGTTACACAGAACGGTTCGGGTGAAGGTGTGCGGCTGATCGAAGTCGACTACAATCCAGAAAAGGCCTACTATCTAGGGCATGTCCCGGGAGCCACCCTAGTTCGGTGGGGGGATGTGGTCACAACCAGATGGATGCAGGCCAAACCCGACGAGCACCCATCAACACCGGAATCTGGCTCGCATGGCGGCATCTTGGTGCATGACGTGCTAGGCAAGGAGGAGTTCGGCAAGCTGGCATCAAAGCACGGTATCAAGGCCGACACCAAGGTCGTACTATACGGGGACAGCCGCAACCTGTTTGCAGCCTACGCGCTCTGGCTCTTCAAGATGTACGGGCACGAGAACGTTTGCCTGATGAACGGGGGCAGAAAGAAGTGGAAGCTGGAGGGACGAGAGTACGTCAGCGATGAAGCGCAGGTGCAGCCCACCAACTACCGCGTAACCGCCACCAGGAAGTCGTTCCGGACGTACTTGGGCGAGTTGTACGACGCGGTGCTTGACAAAAAAGTGCAGTTGGTGGACGTGAGATCGTCGGCGGAATACTATGGCGAGACCGCCATCGCCCCGGATATTGAGATGGACGAGATGAAAAGAAAAGGCCACATACCCGGGGCCGTCAACATCCCGTGGATAAGGATCTTCAACAAGAAGGATGACACCTTCAAGAGCTACAACGATCTGCTGGATCTGTACAAGTCCCGCGGGATAGCCCCCGACGCAAACGTCGTGACATACTGCAGGTGGGGGGACAGGGCCTCGCTCACTTGGGTGGTGCTCAAGTACCTGCTGGGGTACTCGAATGTAGCCAACTATGACGCCTCTTGGAGCGAATGGGGGGCGACCGTTGGGACTCCCATAGCGAAGTAGGCATCCGTGGCAGAGGCTGAATCCAAGACTGGCATGCTTGCATGATCTGAAACCAACCTCGCCGGCCACATGATCATCTGGCCGCATCGCTTGAGTGTCTTCTTTTCGGGATGTACCGGATCTCACCCGGTGCCCGCCTTCCGGACGGGGAGCATGTTGTACCTGCAGACACGCTCGATATCGTAGGCGCCCTTTGCGTACCCGTCATTGATCTGAGTCGGAGCGGCAGAGATTTGAAGATCGCAGTTGGATATGCTGGCAGATTGTCTGTCATGTAACCGTGGGTGCGTCTGAGACACATACGGCCCGGAGGCCGCGTCCCGTAGCACCCTGATGCATCCAGGCGGTCGTCGAGGAGACGCGCGTCCGCCCCTGGCAGGGGTTTTTTTGCGCCCCCATTCAGCCGCCGCCCTTCACTGCATACGTGCTGAAACTGCACGCAGGCAGCGTCCACCGGTCGGAACGCCAGCCGGTCGACGCGCTGCCCCCCAACCCCGGGCCACCCGGACGCAGTTGCCGGACGCCGCCGGTTCACCATCCCGTGATGACGGCAGGCGCCGCCTCAGCAGGTTGATCGGCGCCGCGTCGTTGCGGCCTATCAGGTGTGCGACGCAATCATCACGTATTATCGGACCGCGAGGTTTAAGCTGGACACAATCAAATACGCCGACAGAAATCCGGTATTGTTTTGTAAAAACACACGATCGGCGCCATAGTTTGGCCTGAACTCGTAAATCTGTGCTAACTGGCTTGTATCAATACAATTATATTTTATATACCAACTACCACATATATGGCTAGTATAAGCACACAACAGCCGCCGCCAAAACAAGTCGACGCTTTTGCGGACTGGTCAGCAAAAGAAGACGTGGAGGGTTTCGCCGCAGCGCTAAAAGAATACCGCGAAGGTCGATACCCCGAGAACGAATTCAGGCGCTACCGGCTACACAACGGGGCATATTCCGTACGGATGAGCGAAGACTATTCCATGGTGCGCGTGAAGGTGCCTGCAGGTCACGTGACCCCTTCGCAGTTAAGGGGATTTTCGCTGCTCAGCGAGCAGTTCTCCATAGGCGGCATCCATATCTCGACCCGAGAAAACATCCAGGTGCATTGGGTAGTGCTAGATGATGTCCCAGAGGTTCTGAGGAGACTTTCGGAGATGGGCCCTGACCGCCCGAGAGACCTGCGGCGGCACAATACACAACGTGGTATGCGCCCCCACCTCCGGAGTGTGTCCCAACGAATCCTTTGATGCCACCCCATACGCCGAAGCTACGGCTAGGTTCTTTTTGCGAAATCCCATGACGCAAAGTTTGCCGCGCAAGTTCAAGATCACTTATTCCTGCTGTCACAAGCATGGCAGATCCCACACACTGGATGTCGGTATCATACCCCACACCGCGGTTGTGGACGGCCAGAGCAGACGCGGTTTTAGAATATTCGTAGGCGGGGGTTTGGGAACAAAGTCCCTTGTTGGACATCTGCTGGAGGAATTTACCCCCGAAGAGAACTTGATGCATACCCTTATTGCCATAGTGCAACTGTACGATCGGCTGGGCGAACGTAAAAACAAGTTTCGTAGCCGGCTCCGTTATCTGGTGCAGTTGATGGGCTGGAACAAGTTCCAAAGCATGATACTGAAGGAGAGGTCTGTCGTGCGCATTACCCAGTCGGCTCAGGTACGCCTTTCCACCAACCATGTCGCTCAGGACATGCGAAGACCAATCCGGGTATCTGTCGAGAATGAGACCGCCAGGCCTGGCTACGCCCGATGGCAGAGTGCCAACACCTTCGTACAAAAACAAACGGAGTATAGAACGGTTTTCATCACACTTGAGGCCGGCGACATCTCCGCCTCGCACCTCATGGATATGGCCGACATAATACAAGAGTACTCCGCAGAAGGGGTCGGCAGACTTGGACTGGGCCAGAACATATGCATACGTTATGTGCACCAAGATGATCTACCAAGTCTGTATGCCAGACTGTTGGATGCAGGTTTGGCAAGACCCGGAGCCCTCACCATGGCATCCACAATAGGCTGCACATCTACCACCTCCTGCAACTTGGCCCTCGTCAACGCCCACCGGCTTGCAAAAGAGGTGCAACGCAAGTTGCTGGAGATGGGTTTGGATCAGGATGAATCTCTCCGAGGCTCATCCATAAGAATAAGTGGCTGCCCTAACTCCTGTGGCCAGCACGCTATTGCCACCATCGGATTTTATGGTGGCGGGGGCAGGGTAGGGCGTGATTCGTATCCACTGTACAACATGTCCATAGGTGGCCGGGACGATGACATAGGCTCTATAGGCACATCGGTGATGCGCATTCCGGCAAAGCGCGTTATTCCTGCAATACTGCGCTTGCTGGACGTATTCAGAGAGGCAAGAAAGGACGGCGACGATCTTAAATCATGGATACACCGTGTGTGTCAGGGCGCAGAGTCCACTACGCTGGCAGACATCAGAGGAATCTTGGCGCCGCTGGCCGAAACCCCTTCCAAAGATCAAGACCCGGACTTTTACACTGATTACGGTTCCAACACCGCCTATCAGTTAAAGACCGGAAGGGGGTGTACCGCTTGACTCGAGTTATGGCGGATGTGGACACCGTTAGGTCCGGCATAAGAGACAGAAGCATCAGGATTATAGATGTAAGAAAACCACAAGAGTATGCAAAGAGCCACATTCCCACAGCCCTGAACCTGCCACTAGAGAATTTGCTGGTCGATGACTCTCCTGAACACATGGCGGATTTGGCCGGTTCGCTGGGAATAGAAAAGGAGACCCCGGTGGTGGTATATGACAACGCCTTCGGCACGCTGGCCTCCCGAGTGGCTTGGGCTCTGGAGTATCTGGGACATACCGGCGTGACGCTGCTGGAAATCCCCTACAGGGATTGGTTGAAAATGGGACTGGAGACGGATGATGTGGTGCCGGAGACCAATCCCACCGAATATCGTGCCAACATAAACAGCGGCATGCTGGCCGTCGTACAGGATTTGGAGTCACGGAATCCCGGCACAACACTGGTGGACAGTCGAGAAAGGCTGAACTACCTAGAACAACATATCCCCGGGGCCATAAGCATCCCGTACCGAGCCTTTGCATCCGCCAACAGCATACTGTGTGGGACTGAAGAGATGCGCCGCATATTCGCCGGTCGGAACATCCACAGCGACTCGGACGTAATCACATACTGCGGAAGTGCCGGGACGCTGTCGGGGCTGGCATACTATGCGCTGAAATCCATTGATGTAAAGAACGCCCGGTTGTATGCCAACTCGTTTCAAGAATGGAAGAATCTAGAGAAACCCACTGAAAAGCAGCATGATGCCAATTATTGGGATCTCTCCGAGGAGTGATCTCCCCATCCGGCTGCGGCGCTAATCATGGCGCGATATTTTAGAGATTATGCAGACCCCGCAGATATCAATTAATTTTCTAATTTTGAATTTTTCATGGGCGGCCGGGCCAAGTTTAACCACCTCAGGACAGCGACCCTTGTGGTGGCAGCACCGGGGCCGAGACCTGATCTGTAATTAAAGATCATGCGGCCTCGATCCTTGGCCGGCCCGCCGCGGCCCTACTCAGAGGGTCCAGGCTCTCTTCAACAGGATGGTCTGGTTGACCACCCCGCAGACCACATCGTGGATAATGTGGTCGTATTTTCTCCGGTCGTTCCTGTATTTTTCCTTGGCAATCCGGAAGATCTTGATCCTTCGGATTGCGTTCTCGACGCGTATGCGGATCCTCGAGTGAGCTTTGTTGTATTCCCGCTGGCCTGGTGTAAGATCCTCGCCCGGCTTGCGCACGACGGGGATCCTCACATCTATTTCCTCTACCGCGTTGGCCATCCCACGGTACGCGGTGTCCCCGTAGTGCCTGAGGTGGTCGTGGTCGGGCTTGTCCCTTGCATCTCCGTCCCGGCTGGGGAGTCCGGTCGGGAACGTGGGGTGCTTCATCTTGTACACCATGAAGTCGTGGTCGCGGCCCGGAAAGTGGGCCGTCTTGTGGACGATCAGCCCGTCGAAGCTGGTCGTGTACTGAACCTTGACGGTGTGCATTTTGGCCTTGCCCGAGAAGTGCGCCTTCTCGGCCTCGGGCTGTTGTGGCTGCTGTACGGGCTGCTCGGAGGCGTCAACCAGGGAGACCATCCCCGGGAAGGGTTCGTTCAGATCCTCAATGGTGGCGGCCTCGCAGGCCTGCTTGTAGAGCTTTTGCGGCAGGGGAAGGATGTCCCGTATAATCGGGGACATCTTGCCGATGTTGGTGGGGATAGACCCCCCGGGTGATCCCGAACAAGTGGGTCAGCCCGTCCTGGGTCAGGTAGGTCCGGTAGTACATGAGGGTCAGGAGGACCCTGTCCCACAGGTGTAGGGAGAACCTGCATCCGGCGCCAACCTGGCGCTTGCGGTCTGATCTGGCGAACCTTTCGGATTCTGCCTGCTGGTATGCTTTTTCGACATCGCGTATCAAAAAATCAAACTGTTGGAGCGATATGCCGACTGTCGTCTTGAACGAGCGAACGTTTTTCGACATTATCTTGAAGACACGCATGGCATGTCGGGCCGGGCGGGCGTATTTGGATCTTCCGCGTACCCATCGGACCGGACTCTCCGCTAATTGCTAATCAGGTCTCCGGAGCCAGAGCGAGAGGATCCCGGGAGGACGTGGCAGCCTTCCAGCACTGGTTGGTGCTGCCCTTTTCATGTCGTGGCGCGGGCGGCTCCGGACCTGTCATGCTGCAAGGCTGCGTAAATGGCCGTTGCGTCGACATGGGATGGACAGCAAATGTTGGTTCCGGTGGTTAATCCGGTCCCGGCGGTATTTTACGTAAATCATGAATTAATTACATGGTGCGGGGTCTGCATAATCTCTAATGTTTCATTTTGTCTTGTCAACGACCCAGAAATAGGATAAGGCAACCTCATATTCCAGTCTGCGGCCGGATTAGGCTTGGTCCATTCCCCGAACATTTCGGATGTCTGCATTCCGCAGATCGACATCATGCAGGTTCGCATTTTCCAGCCTGGCATCATGCAGATCCGCCCCGTGCAGATCCGCATCATGCAGATCAGCATCATGCAGATCAGCCTTTTCCAGCCTAGCATCATGCAGATCCGCATCATGCAGATCAGCCTTTTCCAGCCTGGCATTATGCAGATCCGCCCCGTGCAGATCCGCATCATGCAGATCAGCCTTTTCCAGCCTAGCATCATGCAGATCCGCCCCGTGCAGATCCGCATCATGCAGGTCAGCATATTGTAGGTCTACCCCGTGTAGGTCTACCCCGTGTAGGTCTACCCCGTGTAGGTCTACCCCCTCCAATTTGGCATCACGAAGATCCACACCCAAGAGATCTGCACCCTGCACCTCGACCCCCTGTAGGTACGCATGTCGAAGGTCTGCATACTGTAGATTGGCATCTTTTAGATCTACCCCTTGCAGATTACTTCTTTGCAGATCAGCCCCGTGCAGATCAGCCCCGTGCAGATTGGCATATCGCAGATTTGCACCCAGCATGTTGGCCTTTTTCAGATTAGCATCCTGTAGATTAGCATCCTGTAGATTAGCATCCTGTAGATTAGCATATCGCAAATCCGCGCCTTGTAGGTTGACCCCCTCCATATTGGCATCTCGCAGATCCGCTCCGTGTAAATCCATACCTTGCAGATCTGCATGCCGCAGGTCAGCGTGTGACCTTATCTCATATCCACCTACACTCATGTAGATTGAGCCATCCACGTGCTAATTTAAGAAGCTTTTCATGGCAAGGTTCTTCTGTGTAGTCCGAAAAAAGTTTCACCCCCCATTCGCATATAAGTACCGTAATTTGGAGACCGGGCCCCATGGTTGACACCCCCCAGAACATGGCATCCGGGACAAAGTCGCCAGATTCCAAAGTCAACATGACGCGGACCGGAAACACTGGTGTGGGGGTCCGCTGGCGCTTCAGGTGTCGTCAAATAGGAAAAAGTGGAGAGCGGCCAATGAGAAAGGTAGACGAGTCCAAGGTGAGATGGATCGTCAGGGAGAAGCGCAAGGGAACGCCGAACAGGAGGATGGCGGAGGCGATGAAGATCTCCGTCCGGCGGGTCCAGCAGGTGTGGCGACGGTTCAAGGATGACGACGCGATATCATACCCGGAAGGCAGGGGAAGGCCCAGGAGACGGCTGCCCGGACGCACGGAATACTCGGCCGTCCTGGCCGCTGCTCAGGGCGGTCCCGCGGGCGCCGTTCGCCTGGAGGAGGCCATCGAGGAGGCCACCGGAATCCATATTCCGCACAACACCATCCACGAGATAATGAGGGAGGAGGATCTGGCCGAGAAGCAGGACAACAAGACAGGACAACGCAGTTGGGTCCGCTACGAGCGCGCCCACTCCAACTCCATGTGGCACACCGATTACAAGCTGCTGGACGACGGCAGGTGGTTCCTCTGCTACCTGGATGATGCCTCCCGGTTCGTGACCGGGTGGGGCGTCTTCAAGCAGGCCGCCACCGG
>CBDHCQ010000007.1:0-4897 GCA_965261255.1 Rhodothermales bacterium | reverse complement strand
CACCCATTTCAGCGCCATACATAACACCTCCTAAATCCCCACGTAGGCTAAAGTTATCATCAGTTAGGGCTATAACATTTTCCCCTACTTGTATTGTGTTGCCTGTTTGCATAAGCCTTGACGCATGAATTGCGTCTTTTTCAGAAAATCTAAATGAGAAGCCAGTTAATGTTACATTCCAATCGCCAGGATCCAAGTTAGTCTTTGAGATAGGTACAGGGGTAAATTCTGTTGTTTCATATGTTGTGATCAGGTTTGCCGCTGAGCCTGAAGGGCCTGCCGGTCCTTGAGGGCCTGCCGGTCCCTGGGGGCCTGCCGGGCCTTGGAGCCCACGTAGTCCCATCGCACCCTGGGGGCCTGTGGGGCCTTGTGGGCCTTGTGGACCGCGCTCACCGCCGCCACTACCGCCGCCTGATAAGGTTTCCCCTGCCGGTATAGGGGCATTTAAGGGTGCATACAGAAAATAGGTTGTGAAGAAAAAAGATGTAGTTGTACTTGTGGTGATTCTTTGTAGATTGATTCGGACAAACTGTGTTCCATCTTGTGTAAATGGTGACTTCCAAACATTCACGCTGACTACTCCTACTGCAGTAAGAATGTCATGGCGTGCTGCTACGTCGTTAATTGCGGTCAATGAATCTAGTTTGATAATCAATGTCGATGCTCTTTCTGAATCTTTAACACGACTGTTGGTAAAGTTAATATAGATCAAGTTTTGGTTTTGATCGTCAGCATCCCATGGGATGTTGGTATCAAAACCTTTAATAACCGACGTGGCGTCGGTTGTGCTAAACTCTATCATCTCTCCGAATATCAATCTACCGGCCTGTGGCAATGCGTTGTAAGCAATCGTATTTTCCCGTTCCGTTAAACTAGTCCCTTCCCCTGGTTCCAATACGGCTTTAAGCTGGTTCAAGTCAAAACCAGTCCCTGAATCACCGGAAGGGCCTGCGGGTCCTGGCGGTCCTGGCGGGCCTGCAATCACTCTGGTAGGCACCCCGCCAATGGAGCGTCCCTGGCAACGCAGGTCTTGTGCCTGCCGATGCAGCAGTTGGAACGCTTCAGGACCGCTGATAAACCGAGACTCAAAGTCACCTGAAGAGACGGATTCTACCGATTGTTCCCGGCCATCCCTAGCCAAACCAGCGTTGGCAAGCAGATCCAGTAGTTCAGCAGCAAGGAAAAAATCCAGAGCATCAATCCCCGCATCCTCGTTGCCCTCAATCTGTTCTGGCGTTTCCCCCAGGGACAACAGCAGTTCCCGAATCGTTGCATCGCTGTAGAGCGCCACAACAGCAGGACTGTTGGCAGGGAACACGTCCAGGGATGCAGGCCTGGTTGCAGCAGTCGGACGGCCATCGGGAAAGCCTGCTTTCTGGAAGGCGGATTCAATCTGTCGGAGGGTTGCCATGGTCAGAGGGTGCTTGATTGATTGGCGTTGGAAGAACGGGAAGCGGGATCAGTGAATGGTTGTAGGGTGCCTGCCGTTGGCTGTTGAGGCCATCCTAGGGCCATCCTAGCCTCTTCCACAGTGATCAAGCCTGCCGTCACTTGAGCAGTGATGTTAGCGATCCGCTTCTGGCTGGTTATGAACGGATCATAATTGAAGTCTACACGGATGCCTACCCGTTCCAATCCCTGCTTGAGAGCGCCTTGAAACGCATTGACGCGTGCTTGCCCTGCGAATAGGACCCGCTCCGATTCGTCATTGGGACGGCCTAACTGGACGCCAAACACATAATCAGGGACGCCGCTAAGCACCCCCAGTTGTCCTAGCAGAAGCCGAATGAACTCCAGTGATTCGGTCAGACCTTGCCCATTGCGTTCGATGTAACGGGCACCCTCTTCACCTTGGAACGGCGGTTTGGTTGTCAGGCCAAAGGGACTTTGGGACGTGATGTTGGCAACCGTCTCAAGGGTGGGTTCATGATTCCGTAGCTTGCCGTCAGCAAGGGCGTCTTTGTCAAGCTGCAACAGCGGGATGCTTGTGGAGTTTAGGGCCAGTTGCAGAATGTTAAGGCGGATGCAGACCTCCCGTATGGTGCTTTCTACTGGCACATATGGCGGCTCCCCGCTCTTGATCCAAACCATGTTGTCAATCTGAATCTCTTGCCCACGGGGGCCGTCAGCGATGTTCCCTGGCGAATAGTCACGGACACCCTGCCATGCCCTACCGCTGTTCACTTCATACTCAATCACCATGGCGCTTGTGCTTGATACTGGCTGGTTTGCCCAGTCACCTGCTTGTGTGTCACGGCGGGGGTAGATGATCAAGATCCGCTCGATTGTCTCCCTATCGAATTCAGAGCGGATCGGCCAAACAAAGTCAGGCCTAACTGCCCGCACCCTGCCGCCTTGCTGTAACAGCAGGGATTCCCCGCACACGCTCCAGTGCTCTGTTACCTGGTGGATCAGCCGGTAGGTATCGGCATCGGCTACCGGTAGGTCAGCCAGAACGGCGGCGGCATAGAACCGGCTAAGGGTTGCCAGGAAGTTGAACCGGGTGCTCACAAGCAGACCGTTGGAATCCCGTAGGAACCCCAGGCCATTGACCGCATTGGGGGGCACTAGGAACAGGGAATCAAGCCTGCCCTCGTACCAATCAAAGTAGGTGCTATAGGGCACCCGGAACGGATCAAGAAACATGGGACCTCAAAGGGTGAGATAAGGCCTCAAAGGCCTTGACGATGGGATAATCATACTGCCCAGGCGCATGGTAGCAGTGGATGGCTTCCCAAAGGCCTGAAGCGCTTTCATGGATGGCAAGCACTTCAGCACGGCAGGCGGCCTTGATGACCTCCATGTGGACCGTCAGGAAGGCATCAGCGTAACCGCGTACGGCTTTCCCCATGGCCCTTAACCGCCGCGCCAGTAGCGTTTGGCTGCTGTTCACCAGGTAGACCGCATTAGGTGCCAACGCTTGATCCAGGTCAGCATAGGCGCCATGGGAAGCGGCATGGAAGATGGTCAGGACGCCACCATCCCATGAACCGGCAAGCAGTTCATAACCAGTGGCATGACCGTAGATGGCGGTTATGTCAGGGACGGTCGGATCACGCGGCGTTGTGTCCATGACCGGTCTGTAGATGTTGGGCCGGTCCATGGCGAATTCGTTATCCATGAACCGCGTCAGGGTTGCTCCGGTGTACTCGTTTGCCCGTTCTTCCCGATAAGCCTTATCCACGTGCTGGTTATCCTGCACATGTGAATCAATCAGCAGACCATCCAGGCTACCATCTTTCAGGCGGTTATGGTAGTACTTTGTACTCCAATGATAGAGGCTGGTTTTGTTGCTTGTGTAGATCCTCAAACCACCTGGATCGCTTACCCTGGCCTCTGCTTGGTGCAGAGTTGGACGGTGCAGGTTAGGGACTTCATCAGCAATCAGACCGGATAGCGTCAGGCCTTGGATGGCCTTATCCCTACCCTCTTTGTCTGCACCCTTGAACAGCACCTCGCAGCCGTTGCTGAAGCGGATGCAAGGATTGCTCATGCCACGGCTAACTTTGGCCTCCAAACCATATTCTTTCGCCAGTGAATCAAGCACACTGGCAAAGATGGTCAGGCCTTGTTTGGCCGTGTAGCTTAGCACCATGTAGACCTTATCTTGCCGTTTGGAGAGATGCTCCAACATGGCAATACAGGACCCATAGCTTTTGCCGCTACGGACGCCACCCATCCAATACACAAAACCACGCTCCATAGACTTATTCTTGGAGCGTACGTACTGGACTACTTCTTTCTGGGATGGTGTTAAGTTCATGTTCCCGTCAGCAATGCTCTTGTGTTAATGGTTACCCTATCCGGTCTGATTCTAACTGTCTCAAACGTCATGCTTAGCCTATTTTCTACTTCTGAAGTAGGATCAAGTAGACGTGATTGACTTAGGTTGGCTATGTTGTAACCAGCAAACGGATTGTTGGGTGCTTGTGTGTCCGATTGAATCTGTAGGTAAAGATACTCTGGCTGAATGCCAATGATATTAGGTAGTCCGCTAGTTAGAACAAACGGGATCTTATCGGCAATTCTAACATACCCATTGTCCAGGTTTTGTTGCCTAAGCTGACTCATACCTAGGATCAATCCAACGTAATTGGATCGGCTGGTTGCAACCTCAAACCGAATAATGTTACGATTCGCATAGAGGAATGTTCCCCCATGAGCGTCATAACTTAACTGGTTGGAATCATCGCTAAGCGTAGACACTGCGCAGGCCAACTCAAAGGCTGGCGCTGGCAGTGCTGCAGCGGCACCTGCTGAAACCGCTTGTGTAAAGATCCGGTTGCCTAGATCGGCAACCAGGATCGTATGAGGCCATCGATTAGCCATGATCAGGTAACCGCGGCGGGCAAGCTAAGCTGCGTCACGTTGGCACCTTCCATGCCGTATTGACGCGTCAGCAGGCGTTCAGGCTGAAGCAGTTTGGCGTTGTACTCATAGAGCCCACGCACGGCGTCAGCAAACGTGTTTTCCAGGCGCAGACGCTCGGTTCTGCGAATCCGGTCAATGAACGCCGTTGCAGAGTCCACGCCTGCCACAACGGTTTCCACGTACCGTTTCTTGTGCTGACTTGCCTGGGCACCGCTGGTAACAGCAGCCTCATAGGCACTGTCTTTGGGATCGGCCACATAGATAGTGAACCCTGCCAGGGTACCGACGCGGCCATTGCCCAGGGCTGATTGTTGTGGCGTGCTCAAGAGCGTCTCGTTAGCCAGAACAGACTTCTGCAAGGCCTCCACAAACGCAGGGCCAACGATCAGCCAACGACCTTCACGGGGTACCCGCTTCCAGTCCAGGGCCTTGTGGATCACCTCAAAGCCAAACCGATCCAGGGCATCATCTGCACTGGCAATGGTGTCAAGGTCAATCCTGGCCAGAGGCAGGGTTTGCCGGTTGG
>CBDHCQ010000006.1:0-4862 GCA_965261255.1 Rhodothermales bacterium | reverse complement strand
TGCTTCGACACTAACGTGTCGAACTTCTCTTCTTCTGCCTCTCCTTAGCCCGCGCGTGCCACCTTCTCCTGTACTTGTCCCTTATGCTCCTCAAATGATCGCAAGTCGCTGCTGGCCGACGACGAACTCCAACTGGCGTTTCTGAAAAAAAGAGATCTGTTTCTAGTCTACGTAACTTACCATAGCACTGCTGAAACGCTGCGCCGACAGGAACTGCCGGCTTGCCCTCCTGCCGCTACGCGATGGCCCTCCTGGGTGGAAACTAAGGGCTTCACGGCGAGGCTGCGTGGCGTCAACACCGTACCGACGGCATCTGTGGTTGAACGCGATGTGCTGACGAACGGCGGCTCTTCCTTTACCTCGCTGAATTAACGTAATACCTCAACGGACTGCAGTGCCTGCCACGCCGTATTCCTCTCGAACAATACGATATAGACCTGAGTGGCTAGGAAGACTCATATCGATCGATTCGTTGCACTAGCCAGAACACTGAAACAGTAATTCAGACGTTTCGGCAACCTACGGCTGCCTTCATCAGTGAATAATTGACACTTACAGGCACGCGTGTAAAAATACAAAAGGGCAGTCAGACGATGATGTGGTCACGTGAGGTAACGCGCGAGTTAACCTAGATACCTAGCATAACCTAAATACAACAAAAAGAAAAGCATGGTGGTGCTGATAAAACAAAAACAATAGGACACAATCTAGTACAATGCAACAAGTAACTACTAACCTAAGATTATAAGGAAATAAACAAATAAATGAAAATAAAAGAAAATAAAGGGAGAAATGGGAAGATAAATAATAGTAACAACACATAGATGCGACTAGGCCAGATGGATGCACGGTCAGGACAGTAGTGCAGCATAGAGTCCTGGCAAGGTGCCCTTCTCCCTGTTGAGGGGAGACTGGTGGTGCTGGATGTGCCAGGACTCCAGCATGCAGCGGGTCTGGGTGTGGTTGTGGGCATCAATAACCATGGCCTTCGATAAATCCACTTGATGGTTGGCAGAGAACACATGCTCAGCAAGAGCAGAGGATCCTACGTCTCCGTTCTTCAGAGCCCGGCGGTGTTCACGAAGACGATGGTCCAAGGACCTACCTGTTTGGCCAATGTAGGTGCGGGGGCATTCAGCACATGGGATGCTGTACACCACACCTTTCCTGCGATTGGCCGGTACTGGGTCCTTGGGGTGCACAAGCTCCTGCCTCAGGGTCCTGTAGGGACGGAATGTAACCTGGATGGCCAGGGGGGCCAAGACCCTACGAATGGACTCGGACAGTCCACTGATGTAGGGGAGAGCATCAGTGGACTGTCCGAGTCCATTCGTAGGGTCTTGGCCCCCCTGGCCATCCAGGTTACATTCCGTCCCTACAGGACCCTGAGGCAGGAGCTTGTGCACCCCAAGGACCCAGTACCGGCCAATCGCAGGAAAGGTGTGGTGTACAGCATCCCATGTGCTGAATGCCCCCGCACCTACATTGGCCAAACAGGTAGGTCCTTGGACCATCGTCTTCGTGAACACCGCCGGGCTCTGAAGAACGGAGACGTAGGATCCTCTGCTCTTGCTGAGCATGTGTTCTCTGCCAACCATCAAGTGGATTTATCGAAGGCCATGGTTATTGATGCCCACAACCACACCCAGACCCGCTGCATGCTGGAGTCCTGGCACATCCAGCACCACCAGTCTCCCCTCAACAGGGAGAAGGGCACCTTGCCAGGACTCTATGCTGCACTACTGTCCTGACCGTGCATCCATCTGGCCTAGTCGCATCTATGTGTTGTTACTATTATTTATCTTCCCATTTCTCCCTTTATTTTCTTTTATTTTCATTTATTTGTTTATTTCCTTATAATCTTAGGTTAGTAGTTACTTGTTGCATTGTACTAGATTGTGTCCTATTGTTTTTGTTTTATCAGCACCACCATGCTTTTCTTTTTGTTGTATTTAGGTTATGCTAGGTATCTAGGTTAACTCGCGCGTTACCTCACGTGACCACATCATCGTCTGACTGCCCTTTTGTATTTTTACACGCGTGCCTGTAAGTGTCAATTATTCACTGATGAAGGCAGCCGTAGGTTGCCGAAACGTCTGAATTACTGTTTCAGTGTTCTGGCTAGTGCAACGAATCGATCGATATGAGTCTTCCTAGCCACTCAGGTCTATATCGTATTGTTCGAGAGGAATACGGCGTGCAGGCACTGCAGTCCGTGAGGTATTACGTTAATTCAGCGAGTAAAGAGAGCCGCCTTCGTCAGCACATCGCGTTCAACCACAGATGCCGTCGGTACGGGTTGACGCCACGCAGCCTCGCCGTGAAGCCCTTAGTTTCCACCCAGGAGGGCCATCGCGTAGCGGCGAGGGCAAGCCGGCAGTTCCTGTCGGCGCGCGTTCAGCAGTGCTATGGTAAGTTACGTAGACTAGAAACAGATCTCTTTTTTCAGAAACGCCAGTTGGAGTTCGTCGTCGGCCAGCAGCGACTTGCGATCATTGAGGAGCATAAGGGACAAGTACAGGAGAAGGTGGCACGCGCGGCTAAGGAGAGGCAGAAGAAGAAGTTCGACACGTTAGTGTCGAAGCAGAGCTCACAAAGAAAGCCCGACGAACGGCATGTGGTGAACCTCTCCTCAAAGCAGCTAACCACACCTCAGCTACAGGTTCTGTCCAGGGGTCTGAACTTTGCTCCAACTCCTAAGTTCGTCCCTAAGGCCCACATTGTGGCTACTGTGGAGGCTGCCATCACACAGTCCAACGTCACTGAGGGGGAGGCCGCCAAAGCCAGAGTTGGTGTCATCAATGCCCTTAGTCAAGCCAAGCTGCCTCCCACAAACATCCTTCCACAGGAAGCTAGGGCAGTGAAGGAGCTGGCTAAGGATGATGACATCGTCATTCTCCCGGCTGACAAGGGAAGAGCAACAGTGGTGATGGACCGTAAGGACTACAGTGCCAAGATGTTGACAATGCTAGGAGACCGAGACACCTACCAGCTCATGGCAAAGGACCCAACCACCTCCTTAGAGAACAGGATGAACAGTGTTTTGCTGAGGCTACAAAGAGAAGACCGTCTTTCTAGCAAGACCTACTACCACCTTCGTAGCTCTGCAGCTGGTGTCCCACGTCTCTATGGGTTGCCCAAGGTCCACAAGCCTGATGTCCCTCTCCGCCCAATTGTATCCTTTGTGTCCTCACCCACGTATGCACTGTCCAAGTTTCTTGCCTCCTTGCTGTCACCAATTGTCGGCCTTTCTGACTCCCACGTAAGGAACTCACAGCAATTTGCTCAGTTCATTACCACCCAGAATGTGTCTGACTCGGAAGTGTTAGTGTCTTTCGATGTCGTGTCTCTTTTCACCCGTGTACCAACCTCCCGAGCCATCCAGGTTACCCGTGACCGTTTGATGAATGACCCGTCTCTTCCAGACAGAACCAGCCTCACCGTGGATGACATCTGCTCCCTTCTCCAACTCTGCCTGGAGGCCACCTACCTGGCCTTTGAAGGCAAAGTATACCGGCAGATCCACGGCACGGCGATGGGGTCACCTGTGTCGGTAGTGGTCGCAAACCTGGTTATGGAGGACGTGGAGCAGGAGGCACTATCTACCTTCCATACACCACCGCGGTTTTGGAGGAGATACGTCGATGACACATGCACAGCACTCCCCTCCAACCTGGTTGACTCCTTCCATGACCATCTGAACAGTATCGACCCTTGCATACAGTTCACGATAGAGAGGGAGTCAAACGGTCAGCTGCCCTTCCTTGACATCCTCCTGAACAGAGAAGAAGATGGCTCCATCAGCACCTCTGTGTACCGTAAGGCCACCCACACAGATCAGTATCTGTCCTTTCACTCCCACCACCCTGCAGCCCACAAACGGGCTGTGGTGAGGACACTGATGTGCAGAGCAGAGGCCCTATCATCGTCAGGAGTGAGTCGTGCCCAGGAGGAGAAGCTGGTGTCCCAGGCCCTCCAGGGAAATGGTTACCCCAAGGGTTTCATTCACAAGCACACCTGCCCACAGCCTGATCAGCGGACTCCACGTGACCAGGTGGCCCGTGGATCTGTGACTCTCCCCTACATCAGTGGACTGTCCGAGTCCATTCGTAGGGTCTTGGCCCCCCTGGCCATCCAGGTTACATTCCGTCCCTACAGGACCCTGAGGCAGGAGCTTGTGCACCCCAAGGACCCAGTACCGGCCAATCGCAGGAAAGGTGTGGTGTACAGCATCCCATGTGCTGAATGCCCCCGCACCTACATTGGCCAAACAGGTAGGTCCTTGGACCATCGTCTTCGTGAACACCGCCGGGCTCTGAAGAACGGAGACGTAGGATCCTCTGCTCTTGCTGAGCATGTGTTCTCTGCCAACCATCAAGTGGATTTATCGAAGGCCATGGTTATTGACGCCCACAACCACACCCAGACCCGCTGCATGCTGGAGTCCTGGCACATCCAGCACCACCAGTCTCCCCTCAACAGGGAGAAGGGCACCTTGCCAGGACTCTATGCTGCACTACTGTCCTGACCGTGCATCCATCTGGCCTAGTCGCATCTTTGTGTTGTTACTATTATTTATCTTCCCATTTCTCCCTTTATTTTCTTTTATTTTCATTTATTTGTTTATTTCCTTATAATCTTAGGTTAGTAGTTACTTGTTGCATTGTACTAGATTGTGTCCTATTGTTGTTTTTGTTTTATCACCACCACCATGCTTTTCTTTTTGTTGTATTTAGGTTATGTTAGGTATCTAGGTTAACTCGCGCGTTACCTCACGTGACCACATCATCGTCTGACTGCCCTTTTGTATTTTTACACGCGTGCCTGTAAGTGTCAATTATTCACTGATGAAGGCAGCCGTA
>CBDHCQ010000005.1:0-6183 GCA_965261255.1 Rhodothermales bacterium | reverse complement strand
GCCAAGCTCAGCACGTAAAGTCAGGGTAAAGCTAAGCGAGTTGCAGGGAGGCGGTCGCATTGGGGCCAACGTTGCCTACACCGCCGTCTACACGTACGCGGCACGCTTCCGACGTGGGGGCCAGGTTGTCAGCCGTGGGGAAACCGTGATCAAGGGACAGACCTTTGTGGCAACCACGCAGGGGTCCCTACAGCGTGCAGCCGCTGCACGTGTGGCCAGAGATGAAGGCCTGGATAGGGCCATCCGTCTTGTGGAGCAACAGCAGGGAGCGGATTTTGTGGCGTCAGCACTGGAGATTGAAACGACCGGGGTGGCCACTGAAGTGACTGGAGTAGCCATTGCAGCCCGCTAAGAGCCGGTCCCTACGGCAATCCGTGATGCCGGATACCATTGCACCATGGGTCGTGCTTGTGGACACGGAAACCGTCACTGTGGACAGTGAGTCAGGCCGCCAGGCATTGCTATTGGGTCGCTATGAGGTATGGAGAGTCAATCAGCAAACCGGCATTCCGTCAGCAGCAAAACGGATCAAGGCTATGCAGCAACAGCCGTTTATGAGAGGCCTGTTCTTCCATGAAGACGATCTTTACATATTGTTAAGATCTTTGGGGCAGGCCAGGTGCGTTGCCCACAACTGGCAGTTTGACGCCAGTGTGATTCGCCTGGGCAGTAGTGTTACAAGACGTAAATTCGGCTATAGTATAGATATGGAAAATAATACGTCGTTTCCTATAGACAAAGGGTATGCACCATTCAATGTGCAGATAACATGGGGCGGTGAAAGCTATACACAATTCCTTGATAATACCAACTTTCATAAAACATCTTTGGCCAAGCTAGGCGAGTCATTCGGTATAGCAAAACTGCCCATGCCAGACTTGACGCCTGACCTGCTGAATATCGCCAAAGCACTACCCCAGGATACAAAGAATTGGCTATGCAATATGGATTCACAAGCGCTAGGCCACGTGGAATTGGAACAGCCTTACAATAGATTAGCTGAAGTGATTAAGTACTGCACCCGTGACGTAGAAGTGCTTAGGGAAGCCTGGTTTAGCCTGTTCAGATTTTCATGGGAACTAGCCAACGTGACGCCATCGTTCACCGTAGCCAGTATGAGCAAAAGAGTCTTTCAGCGCCGCTGGTTGCCCGCGTTCCACAAGCAATCCGGGGAGCGGTTCATAGGTAGTCTGGAGTACCCTGCTGTTGCCCACGCTGAAGAGTGTGCATTCCATGGCGGCAGAACTGACGTGCTTTGGAATGGCAAGCCTAAGACGGAATCAGGCGTTGTTAATAAGTATGACGTGAATTCCATGTATCCGTCCGTCATGCGGGCAAGGATGCCGGTTCAGTTCATTGGAGTAGTGAACCCTGTTCATGCGCTGAATGCCATGGAGGTTCACCGCGATGGCTCCACTGGGGAAGCTATTTACCTTTGCGACGTGACGGTAAAGATACCTACCAAAGGCCTGGGGTTCATTGGATGGGAAGGCGTCAAGGTGCAGGGCAAGGGACTCTGCTTCCCTGCCGGTGAATTCAGGGTTTGGGCATGGCAACCCATGGTGGCCATTGCCCGTGAACAGGGATGGATTGTGGAGATTCATTCGGCACTGAAGTACCGTGCTAGGAGCATTTTCAAGACTTTTGTGGAGGAAATCTACGCGCTAAGGAAAGAGGCCAAAGCTAATAATGACGGTCCTAAAGCACTACTCTTAAAGTACGTCATGAATAGTCTTTATGGAAAATTCGGCCAAAGGAAGTTTGGGCAGTGGGTAAAGCTAAACCCTGCTTGTGATGACTACCGAATACAAAAGTTTTCCAGAGATTCGTTTGGGGATGGGTTCTGCCGTTGGAAAGCGTTTCCAGAAGGCAATCCGCAGTTACTACAGATGGACTACCTTGAAACAGAAGACGGCATTTATAGATATGAACCAGCGGAGGAGGGCATGGGAATTAACAGCATATGCGCAATCGCTGGTTACATCACTGCAATGGCCAGGGCCAAGTTATGGGATGCCATGGCTTACATCATAACGACTGGCCACACTGTCTATATGACTGACACCGATTCTCTGGTAACTGATGGTGCACTTCCTGATTCATGGGTCAGCAATGAACTAGGTGACTGGACGCTTGAAGAAACATCACCGGCGCATGAGTGCTCATTCCATGCGCCTAAGCATTACACGTTTGGAAACCTGGCCAAGATCAAAGGGATTCGCCAGGCTAAGCCAGGCATCAATGAGTATGATCAAGTCCAGTTCAGCAGGTGGCAGACTGACCTATTGAGTACTGACCCAAAGCGCCGTGACCGAATCGAGATAGGAGCATTCGTCAAGAGCATCCATAAGGTGGTCACTGGAGACAACAGGAAGCGCCGGGTGCTAGGTGACAACAGACCGTCATATCCGCTAGTATTCCCATTGAAGTAGCTTTCACCCATGAGCGTCTTTCCCCAGAACCAGCTTGCAACCGCTCCCTATGGTGCCCAGCAGCCACAAGCGCTGGTGGCCACGCCCGCGTCGTCAGCGCCTGGCATGGTGCAATCGCCTTACCAGCAACCTGTTAGCTATCCCGTGGCTAATCAGGCTCCACAAGCGCCTACCCCTGTTCAGCAAACCGTACCGGCGGCCCCCACCTATGGGCAACCCTTCTTTCCGTTCCCGCCTCAAACAGCCCCCGCGCCTGTTGCACCCGTACAACAGCCCCAGGTTCAGGGAGCTAATCCGACGCAACCTGCCCAGCCTACCCCGGCCCCTGGAGCAGCGCCTGTTCCCGCTCCTACGGCCCCACCAGCACAACCCGCGCCTATGGGGAATCAGCCCGCACCGACCCCTTTGGGGACGCCAACAACGACCTTCCAAGGTCCCTTGACGGAGGCTAACCTGTTGGATAAATCACCTGAATGGATGGCTGACAACTGGAAACAGGTAGCGCCTCTGCTACGCTAGATTGACGATTCCCCACACACGTGGGGATGGACCGATCCACCTGATCGGTTTCAAGAAAGTTACCAAGCGATTCCCCACACACGTGGGGAAGCACAATCACTGAACCTTCCCCATGACCCTTAACAACAACACTGTCGTTCCAAAGGTGATCGCGGCACAACTGCTGATTGCCTACCGTCAGCGCCGCGTTTATGGTGCCCGCGTCAACAACACCTGGCGCAATGCGCTCAATGGCGGCGGTGACACGGTGATCATTAACCGGCCCCTGGCAGGCTCGGTTGCCAACTACACCCGCACCACCAACGTCACGTACCCTGCCGTAGACGTGAATGATGAGGGCTTGACGCTGCAACTCGGAGGCCATGATGGCATCGGTCTTGGCGGCGTTGTCAAGTACTGGAGCATCAAGTTTGATGACCTGGATCGCGCCCTGTCTTCCATTAACATCCTGAACTCCGCCATTGTGGAGTATGGGGAGGCACTGGCTAACCAGGTGGATGCCGACGTACGCGCCGCCATGGTCAGCACAACGGTTGCCAATCGACAGACCCTGCCCCTGGCCCGGATTGACCTTGACACTATTGCCAGTGCTGATGACGCCTTGGATCGGTTTGGTTTTGAAGTGATCCACAAGGCCTTGGATTGGAAGCGGGTACCCCGTGAAGGTCGTTGGCTGATCGTTGGCCCTGCGTTTGTGGAGGCCTTGCAGAAGTCTGTTCTGGCTAACGAAACGCTCTTGAGCACGCCACAACAATCAGCCCTGGGCAATGGCCGCGTTGGCACCCTGGCGGGGTTCACCATCTACGTAGCTGATCCCAAAGACAGCGCCTATGAGGCCGCCGTTACCAGTGGTGCCCAGGCAAGTCAGCACAAGAAACGGTACGTGGAAACCGTTGTGGCAGGGGTGGACTCTGCAACGGCGTTCATTGACCGCATCCGCAGAACCGAGCGCCTGCGCTTGGAAAACACGTTTGCTGACGCCGTGCGTGGACTCTATGAGTACAACGCCAAACTGCTTCAGCCTGAACGTCTGCTGACCCGTCAATACGGCATGGAAGGTGCCAACGTGACACAGCTTAGCTTGCCCGCCGCGGTTACCTGATCATGGCTAATCGATGGCCTCATACGATCCTGGTTGCCGATCTAGGCAACCGGATCTTTACACAAGCGGTTTCAGCAGGTGCCGCTGCAGCACTGCCAGCGCCAGCCTTTGAGTTGGCCTGCGCAGTGTCTACGCTTAGCGATGATTCCAACCAGTTAAGTTATGACGCTCATGGGGGAACATTCCTCTATGCGAATCGTAACATTATTCGGTTTGAGGTTGCAACCAGCCGATCCAATTACGTTGGATTGATCCTAGGTATGAGTCAGCTTAGGCAACAAAACCTGGACAATGGGTATGTTAGAATTGCCGATAAGATCCCGTTTGTTCTAACTAGCGGACTACCTAATATCATTGGCATTCAGCCAGAGTATCTTTACCTACAGATTCAATCGGACACACAAGCACCCAACAATCCGTTTGCTGGTTACAACATAGCCAACCTAAGTCAATCACGTCTACTTGATCCTACTTCAGAAGTAGAAAATAGGCTAAGCATGACGTTTGAGACAGTTAGAATCAGACCGGATAGGGTAACCATTAACACAAGAGCATTGCTGACGGGAACATGAACTTAACACCATCCCAGAAAGAAGTAGTCCAGTACGTACGCTCCAAGAATAAGTCTATGGAGCGTGGTTTTGTGTATTGGATGGGTGGCGTCCGTAGCGGCAAAAGCTATGGGTCCTGTATTGCCATGTTGGAGCATCTCTCCAAACGGCAAGATAAGGTCTACATGGTGCTAAGCTACACGGCCAAACAAGGCCTGACCATCTTTGCCAGTGTGCTTGATTCACTGGCGAAAGAATATGGTTTGGAGGCCAAAGTTAGCCGTGGCATGAGCAATCCTTGCATCCGCTTCAGCAACGGCTGCGAGGTGCTGTTCAAGGGTGCAGACAAAGAGGGTAGGGATAAGGCCATCCAAGGCCTGACGCTATCCGGTCTGATTGCTGATGAAGTCCCTAACCTGCACCGTCCAACTCTGCACCAAGCAGAGGCCAGGGTAAGCGATCCAGGTGGTTTGAGGATCTACACAAGCAACAAAACCAGCCTCTATCATTGGAGTACAAAGTACTACCATAACCGCCTGAAAGATGGTAGCCTGGATGGTCTGCTGATTGATTCGCACGTGCAGGATAACCAGCACGTGGATAAGGCCTATCGGGAAGAACGAGCAAACGAGTACACCGGAGCAACCCTGACGCGGTTCATGGATAACGAATTCGCCATGGACAGGCCTAACATTTACAGGCCCGTCATGGACACAACGCCGCGTGATCCGACCGTCCCTGACATAACCGCCATCTACGGTCATGCCACTGGTTATGAACTGCTTGCCGGTTCATGGGATGGTGGCGTCCTGACCATCTTCCATGCCGCTTCCCATGGCGCCTATGCTGACCTGGATCAAGCGTTGGCACCTAATGCGGTCTACCTGGTGAACAGCAGCCAAACGCTACTGGCGCGGCGGTTAAGGGCCATGGGGAAAGCCGTACGTGGTTACGCTGATGCCTTCCTGACCGTCCATATGGAGGTGATCAAGGCCGCCTGCCGTGCAGAGGTGCTTGCCATCCATGAAAGCGCCTCCGGTCTATGGGAGGCCATCCACTGCTACCATGCACCCGGTGAGTATGATTATCCCATCGTCAAGGCCTTTGAGGCCTTATCCCATCCATTGAGGTCCCATGTTTCTTGATCCGTTTCGGGTGCCCTATAGCACCTACTTTGATTGGTACGAGGGCAGGCTTGATTCTCTGTTCCTAGTGCCCCCCAATGCGGTCAATGGCCTGGGATTCCTACGGGATTCCAACGGTCTGCTTGTGAGCACCCGGTTCAACTTCCTGGCAACCCTCAGCCGTTTCTACGCCGCCGCCGTTCTGGCTGACCTGCCGGTAGCCGATGCCGATACCTACCGGCTGATCCACCAGGTTACAGAGCACTGGAGCGTGTGCGGGGAATCCCTGCTGTTGCAGCAAGGCGGCAGGGTGCGAGCGGTCAGGCCTGACTTTGTTTGGCCGATCCGCTCCGAGTTTGACAGGGAGACCATCGAGCGGATCTTGATCATCTATCCCCGCCGTGATACACAAGCCGGTGACTGGGCAAACCAGCCAGTATCAAGCACAAGCGCCA